>RGCY01000270.1 GCA_009918865.1 Actinomycetota bacterium | reverse complement strand
TCACGTCGATGGTGCAGAGGCGTCCGTCGCGCACCAGCGCGGCCAGCCGGGCCGTGCCGGCCTCGTCCCGCCAGAGGGTGATCGGGTTTCCCGCGTCTTCCACCAGGTGCTCGATGCGCTCGTTGCCCTGCCCGTCGAGGAGATTGAGCGCGGAGTCACACTCGTTGAATGGGGTGCGCATGTGCTGGCTGACCAAGACCACCTCGCAATTTCCATCGATCGTGGGCGAGATGACGATGTCCGAGTGGTGACACTGCCAGCAGCGCTTGCTCCGGCAGTTGCACGAGTTCACAAGTAGCCTTACCAGCATCATGTTGCTTGCCTTTGACACTGCAGGAGTGGACAGAACCACAGTCACACTGCGCCTAAGCGATGGTTCAGTGCATGGTGAATCCCTCTCTGAGTCTCCAGCAGAGTGTTTGGTGCCACTGACTCAGCAGGTGCTCGGCGCGGCTGCAGTGACGCTGGCGGATGTGCAACAACTCGCGGTCGGGGTTGGCCCCGGGCCTTACACAGGATTGCGGATTGGCTTAGCCCACGCGCATGCACTCAGTCACGTGCTCGCTGTGCCACTACTGGGTGTGTCATCGCTTGCTGCAGTTGCCGCCACTGTGGCGAACCCACCGGGGCGGTACCTTGTTGCCACAGATGCACGACGAAAAGAAGTATTCAGCGCACTTGTTGTTGGCGGTGAACTTCAGATGGAGTCAATTGCTGTTGGTCCAGCCCAGCAACTGTGTGAACAGTTTCCGGGCGTGCCCGTGGTGGGAGACGGTCTTCAGCGATATGCCGATGTGTTCAACGCGGCAGGTTGCATGTCATTGGCGTCGGATATTGATTTCGCAACTGCCTTGGCAAAGGTCGCCCATGCTGCACTGAGCACTGGCGGACTCAGACCATTCCCACAATATTTGCGCGAACCTGATGCCGTGCCAGCAACATCAGCAAAGTCGGTGTTGTCGTGAACATCGAGATTGAGCCCATGATGTGGGGACATGTTGATGAAGTGCTCGGCATTGAGCAAGCGAGTTTCGGTGCGGATGCGTGGAGTGCAGATGCTTTTTGGTCGGAACTTTCTGCGGTGCCGCATGCCAAGCACTACATCGTCGCCTTGGCAGATGATGTGGTGGTGGGTTACGCCGGATTGCAGTTCATCAACCCCGAATCGGAAATTCTCACAGTTGCCGTGCAGTCAGAACAACGCCGCCATGGCATTGCGCGCATGCTCATCAATGAGTTGGAAGCGGTGGCACAACAACATGCCTGCACCACTGTGCACCTTGAAGTTGAAGACAGCAACGAAGCAGCTCGCACGATGTATGCACATCTGGGCTACCACGAAGTCGGTTTGCGTCGTGGCTACTACGGCCCTGGGCGAGACGCCATCTTGATGTCTCGAGAACTACCCACCACAACGGCAGCGGCTTCAGGTGGGGATAG
>RGCY01000269.1 GCA_009918865.1 Actinomycetota bacterium | reverse complement strand
AGCAAGGAGTTCAAGCAAACCGAGCAAGTGCGCGAGTGGTTTCCGGAAGATCCGGCTTCCCTCGTGACGCTCGGAGCCGAGTTCAGCAGCGGTCTCAACAGCATCTACCTCAACTCGAATACCGGCATTTGGGCATCGCAGTCGCGTGAGACATTCGTCTTTCTGAACTCCCGCAACACTTGGTCGGACAATCATCAGACGATTGGCAGTCTGGGTCTCGCTGTGCGGCAATTGTTTCCCGAGCACAACGTCATCATCGGACTGAATGGCTACTGGGACTCGCTCCACGGCCAGGGCGGCAGTGAATTCAATCAACTCGGCGTCGGTGCCGAGATTCTGACTCAGTGGGTTGATGCCCGCTTCAACGCCTATCTGCCAGAGGAGACCCAGACGCAGATCCGCAAGCACACGTGGCAATCTTACGACGATCGCGGGGTGCCGCATGCCGAACCACGCGTCAACAACGACGTGCGCAGCACAAACTACGTGGAGCGCGGCGAGCAGACCTTCGAGAACAACCGCAAATACGAAAACAACATTCCCCGGGTTTACGACGATCAAAACCAGCAGACGTTCCGCATCACGCGCAACGACCGGGTGCATCCGCGTCGGGCGGTCGAGCCCGGGCTTTATATTGCAAAAGGCATCGGCCCAATGCAGTACTAAGGGCATGTCATGACATATGCTCCAAATGAAACGAATGTGACGAAGTTCTCTGACGGCTGTAATTTATGATAGCAACTTCTTGTTGAGCAATCTGTTTTTTGCAGTGGGCACGAGGCTGGCATGAGACATCTTAATCTTAATCCACCATCGGCGCACGATTTGCGCGTTGAGCACTTGGCGCAGCAGCACGCCGCTGGCGACCCGGGCGCCTCGGTGTGGATGTCGGCCAACGCGGGCGCGGGCAAAACCCGGGTGGTGTTGCTGTGCCCATCGCGCGGATTGATTGGTTATGCGGGTGAGTTTTTAACCGATACCCGCGGCACGGGCATCATGAACCGGGTGTTTCATGAATATGCGCCGCACAAAGGTCCGATCGCTGGCCGCCGCAATGGCGTGCTGATTTCGATGGCCGACGGCGCTGCCACGTCGTATGCGCTGCAGCCGCTGGAAGATCGCGGCACCATGTTCATTCATCCCGGTACGGTGGTTTACACGGGCATGCTGATCGGCGAGCATAACCGCGACAACGATTTAGACGTTAATCCGCTCAAGGCCAAGCAGTTGACCAATTTCCGCGCCGCGGGTAAGGACGATGCGGTGAAGCTGACCCCGCCCCGCATGCTGACTCTGGAGCAGTCGATTTCTTACATCGGCCCTGACGAGATTGCTGAGGTCACACCCAAGAGCATCCGCCTGCGCAAGAAGGTGCTGAACCCGTCGCTGCGCAAGTCGAGCAAAAGCGATGAGGACGCAGCGTAAATTGCCAGCTGCGTTGTCAGTTGTGTTGCACGTTCCAACGGTCTT
>RGCY01000268.1 GCA_009918865.1 Actinomycetota bacterium | reverse complement strand
CACGAGGGTCGGGCTTGTGCACGGGTTTACCGTGCCGCGTCCTTGGATGCTTTGGCTGAAGAAGGATTCGACGAAACCTTTCAGACGGCAGAAGATGATGTTGCGCTGGAACTCGTTGAAGTGCGACATGTGGTTCTACCTTTGCTGCGCCGACTGCCCGAACGTGAGCGTCGAATTCTCGTGCTGCGCTATGTGCACTGCTGGTCACAGTCTGCAATCGCTGAGCACATTGGAGTTTCACAAATGCATGTTTCCCGGCTGCTGGCGCGTTCCCTTGATCGAATGCGCGAATGGTTAGCCGCGTAGCCGCGTGAGTGGTAAGCCGCGTAGCCGCGTGCGTGGTTAACCGCTTAGCGGCGTGCGTTAGGTGCAATCACCGCTGCTGGGTCACTTCGGACCCAGAGCAGAGCCGTGAGCACACCCGTCACTCCAGCCGCGACCGTGGCTACACCAGCAAGTTGGTAGCCCGTGAGGTCAGATGTCACCATCGGCCAGGCGGCGATGAGGGCAAACACCTGAATGAGCGCAAATGGAGTCCACACTCGACCTTGCCCACGCAGCACCCTGAATCCCAGCCAACTCACGCCCACCGCGAACAGCAGATAGACGACCACTTCACTGGCAGCCACACGAGCCCGCGGCACATCCGAAGTCCACCCAGTGGTGTGGGGTGCGGCGACCAGCGCACTCACCGCGACCGCTGCCAGACCGGCTGCCTCCGCCCAAGCGAGAGCCGCCCCCAGGCGTCGCCACTTGCGTGCCGGGTCCGCCACTGCATGGCTCGCAGGGAGTTCATCGGGCGCAAAGTTGGTCACCGGACCAGCGTAAGGCGTACGGTAAGGAACTGCTTCCAGCGATGCAGCGCAGACGTGAACCGTCGTCACGCCCACCTCACCACACCCCAAATCAGCCCCCGACCTGCGCTTTTCGGGGCGATGACGCCCCGTGTCCTAACTTGACTGGGGAATATTCAGGCAGCGTGACCAGTTTCTCAGAACATCTTCAGGCGCGTTCCCTTGGCGAGTGAACCGTTTCATGTCAGGATTACCCCTGAAACGATTTCACTGGCGAAGTGTTGGTCTCCCCTGACCGGCGCGACCAACGGCACCTCAGGCTGCTGCGCTTGCGCGAGACTGACCTGGTCGCCGCTGAGCGCGCCATGACGATGGAACAACAGCGCTCGACATTGGAAAAAACGGACAATAGGTCACTGGGTCACCGTTGCAGGGTGCAGCGAGTTGGTTGCAGAGGCCCCCGGCTTTGCAGGGCAAAGTCAGGGAAGAAAGGAGCATCGCCATGGATTGGCGTCATGATGCTGCCTGCCGCGATAGTGACCCGGAGTTGTTTTTCCCGATCGGGAACACTGGACCAGCACTGCTGCAAATCGACCAAGCAAAGCAGGTGTGCCGGACATGTCCGGTGATTGCTGACTGCCTTCAATGGGCGCTGGACACGGGCCAAGAGGCCGGT
>RGCY01000267.1 GCA_009918865.1 Actinomycetota bacterium | reverse complement strand
CCAGGTAGACGGGCAGTGAGACCCACATCAGCAGCCCTTAAGAATCTAACTGTGAACGCATGGCCTGCTGCAGTGTCCGCAGCTGCTTTGAGGCATTCAACGTAGGACCGGAGAATAGCGATCCTTTCTGCCAGACATACTCGCCAATCTCCATCGAAACATCGAATATCCCGGGTTGGGCAGCCCTATCCACGTTGATCGTGTAGCTCACCACCTGAACTACGCCGCCCGGACCCATCAGCTTCCAGGACGAACGCAGGCTGCTGTCATCGCAGGAATGGTTCACCAGACTTATGCGTCCTCTCATGCCGCCGGTCGCCGCGGCAGCGGCTGCCGCTTCGGCAACGGCGAGAACCTGCGTCGGATTAGAACGCGTGGGGAATTGAAACTCATGGTCTTTCACAACTTGCGCAATTTTCTCTGTCTGGCTCATTCCCAACCGTCCTTGAATTGCAGTCGGCACGGGGCCGATATGAGTAACCGCTTACGTTACAAATGTGAGAGATGAGTCAACAGTCCCCCGAAATGACGACCCAGAGAAAGCAAATCGCCTAGTGGTGCGCCCGAATTGCGGTTCAACAGGGAGACTGCGCGTGACGCTGGGTTCTAAGGGGCAGGTACTGAGCGGAAAACGCCTCCATTGCGCGTAAACCCAAAAGACTTGTGTCATCGACAACCAACTCGCAACGCAAATTTCCAACAAGATTGGTGCAGTCACAGTAGATGCGCAACATTCTGAAGGCGCCGCATGACGTGTCAGGACCTCTAGCAGGTGGCCTGCCCTCATCGACGATTCGAGTCTTGGCATCGCACCCTGACCTGCCGGTCACTCGCCACGTGTGGCTTAGCCCCAGCTAGCCACATTCGGATCCTCGCGCCACCGCTCGGACGACTATATTCGCGCGGCGAACGGAGTGAGTCCAATAAGTCTAATTACTCCGAAGCCGCTAACTGCCCACACGCGCCATCAATCTCTCGGCCGCGGGTGTCGCGCACGGTGACGGCGATTCCCTTGGCTTCAAGTCGGCGCACAAACTCGCGCTCATCCTCTGGGCGCGATGCAGTCCACTTTGAGCCCGGTGTCGGGTTCAGCGGAATCAAGTTCACATGTGCAAGGCGACCACGCAAGCGGTCAGCCAACAAGTCTGCACGCCACGCTTGATCATTGATGTCGCGAATCAGTGCATACTCAATGGAGACACGACGCTTGGTCTTATCCGCGTAATCCCACACCGCGCCTAGAACTTCCGAAACCTTCCAACGGTTGTTCACCGGAACCAAGGTGTCGCGCAGTTCATCATCTGGTGCGTGCAATGAAAGTGCCAAGGTCACGGGCAAACCAAGTTCAGCCAAATCACGAATCCGCGGAACCAGACCAACCGTTGAAACCGTGATGCCGCGCGCAGAAATACCCAAACCATGCGGAGTAGGCGCAGTCAACACTCGCAATGCATGTGAAACCGCGGCAAAG
>RGCY01000266.1 GCA_009918865.1 Actinomycetota bacterium | reverse complement strand
CCCTATTGAGCGAGTGTTGGGGGAGGGGCCAGTGCTCACACCAGCAACTATCAGTGCGTGTCGGGCAGTCGCCGCGCGTTGGGTGGGCACATTTGCGGATGTGGTGCGGACAGCGGTACCACCACGGGTTGCCGCGGTTGACCGTGCGGAGTTCTCGCGCTCGGAGGCGTCCGCACCTGCTCGTGCAACAAAGGTTGAAAATGAAGACTTGGAGTTACCAGGCTGGATTGATGAGGAACTTAACCTCTACCCAGGACTCAGCGTCGCTGCTGACGCTCGCGATGCCGTGCGCGCAGCAGTCATCACTCTGCCGGGTCGTGATCAGATGCGCATCCTCGCCGCCCTCATCGCGCGGCGGCGCTCAGTAGGCGGTGTGTTGGCAGTTCTGCCAGATTCTGGCGATGTCCAGGCGCTAGCGGAAGTGTTGGATTCGTTGGGTGTTCACCACGTGTGTTTGACATCGCACATGAGACGCGATGCCCGCTGGCGAGCATTTCGTCGACTGCTCGCGGGAGACTCACATGTGGCGATTGGGACCCGTGGTGCGGCTTTCGCGCCGGTCGACGATGTGAAAACTTTCATCATCTGGGACGACGGCGCGCAGACGCACGAAGAGCCACATGCGCCCTACTGGCATGCGCGTGAAGTTCTCGCCATGCGCGCTCAAGCTGAGTCAGCCGCATTCTTTGCTGTTGGTGTGACCATGACGGCTGAATCAGCGGCCCTTGAACGGCGGCGATGGCTCACAGTTGTCACTGCCAGCCCAGCACAGGTGCGTGCGTGTGCGCCGCGCGTGAGTGCGGCGGCAGTGCGTGGAGACAGTGCTCGGCATTTGGCCACTGCGACCGGGGTGCCGGATGCAGTGTTCGCAGCACTTCGTTCAGGATTGCAGGAAGGTCCGGTGCTCGTACTCGTGCCGAGACGCGGATATGTGCCTGCCGTCCTGTGTGCAGGCTGTCGCGCGCCGCGCATGTGCGTGCAGTGTGGCGCGGCAATCCACATTAGTCCGGAAGGACCAGCGTGCAGTGCATGTTCAACTGTGCCGCCACGTGAGTGCCCAACGTGTGGCGCATCCGGTTGGCGCGCCAGTGCCATTGGTCAAGATCGGCTTGTTGAGCAGTTTGGAAAGGCATTTGCGCGAGTAAGAATTGTCTCGAGTAACGCTGACAAGCCTGTGCGAATGGTGCCAAACAAACCTGCATTGGTCATCGCCACTTCAGGTTGCGAACCCATTGCGCAGTCCGGCTACGCCGCAATTGCCGCATTGGATATTGAACGTTGGTTGAGTTTGCCTGATGTGCGCGCTGAGCAATTTGCGTTCACTCGGTTGGCACATGCATTTTCTCTGGCCCGGCCCCAAGCCCCTGCCGTCATTGCTGGCGATGCCGGAACGGCAGTGGCACAAGCGCTCATCCGCTGGGATCCAGTGGGATTTGCCAAGCGCCAACTCCAAGAGCGCCAATCTGCACAT
>RGCY01000265.1 GCA_009918865.1 Actinomycetota bacterium | reverse complement strand
GTCTCCCTCGCGGAATCGAATGCTCAACCCCGCCGGCTTGATGTGCCCGGTCCAGTGATTGACCCTCGTCTCAGCCCAACGGGAACTCATGTTGCATTCGTTGCGCGCGGTGGCATACATGTCGTGAATATTGAAACCGGCGCAGTCACAACTCTGGCAACTGCCGAGTCCGATGCGGTCACTTACGGCCTATCTGATTTCATCGCCGCCGAAGAATTAGACCGTTACCGCGGGCATTGGTGGAGTCCTAACGGCACACACCTGCTGGTGGAGCGCGTCGACTCAGCGAATGTGCAAACGTGGTGGATTGCGGATCCAGCAAATCCCGGAAACGAACCCCACCCACATCGCTACCCAGCGGCCGGCACGACCAATGCAACCTTGGAACTTCACATCTTTGACATCGCCACGGGCGGGCAGGTAAAGGTCGATTGGGACAACACTGCCTGGGAATACCTCGTCACCGTGGGTTGGCAGAGTGGGCACAACCCACTGATTACCGTCATGAACCGCCGTCAAAATGAACAGCACATTCTTGATGTGGACCCCAACACCGGCGCCACGTCGTCACTTTGGCACTCCAAAGATGATTGCTGGGTTGAGTGGATTGGGGGGTTGCCAGCATGGGGGCCTCAAGGTCAACTGCTTGTGCACCTCGACGACCTCGCCGCGGACACTCGCCGAATCTGTGTGCTTTCCGATTCGGACCTCGTTGGACTCAGCCCAGTCGGTGTGCAGGTGCAATCAGTGATGTGCATTGATGACGATGGCGTGGTCTATGCAGCCACAGATGACAGTGCCACGATGCAGGCGTATCGCCTTGGCTGGGATGGTGAGTGCGCTGCTCTCGCGAACACCGATGATGGTGGTTGGAACAGCGTTGTCGTCAGCAGCGCCGCTGGCGATGCTCTGATCGTCACCGCACGCACATCCCTGAACAGCACTCGCACCCTTTTTGAGGTGTATCGCACGAATCAACTGCTCGGCACGTTGACATCGCATGCTGTTGGACCGGAGTTTGCTGAGCCAGCAGTGCATCCGGCACCAATCCTGCTCAATGTTGGGAATCGCGAACTTCGCACAGTGGTGCTATTCCCAGAAGGTCACATCCCAGGTTCAAGGAAACTCCCCGTTGTGATGTGTCCGTACGGCGGACCGCACGCAGTTGTCGCGGTTGCATCGGGTTTGGCTCACGCGCGGTCTCAATTCCTTGCGAATCAAGGCTTTGCAGTCGTCATTGCCGATGGCCGCGGCACACCGCGCCGCGGCCCTAAGTGGGAACGTGAAGTCTTCCGCGATCTCGCTCACGGAGTTCTGCAAGACCAAGTGGACGCAATTGCATCTGTTGCACAGATGTACCCAAACGACATCGATGCCACTCGCGTTGGAATTCGGGGATGGTCCTTTGGTGGCTACCTCTCAGCACTTGCGGTGCTTGAACGCCCGGATGTGTTCCATGCCGCAATCGCCGGCGCTCCTGTCACTGAGTGGCGGCTCTA
>RGCY01000264.1 GCA_009918865.1 Actinomycetota bacterium | reverse complement strand
AGAGGGCGTTGGCAGACGCTCCTTCCACTAATAGTCCTGCCGCGATGTCCCAGCAGATGCCCGTTGATCCAAACTGCCTCAATGCTGCCGAGTCTTGGTTTGATCCAATGCCGCGTCGCTTTTCTGCGACAAACTGCTTCAACATTCCCCGAGTTCCGCTTACTGCCGCCGATGTAAACGGGGATGGGGTGATTGAAACCTTTTCAGAACTGACCACCGCCTCACAACCTGTGGTGCAAAGTCATTACTCAAGTCCATTGAACTACACCTTCAGGGGCGCAGACGCAGTTCTCGTAAAGACAGGACTCGCACAGCAAGGGGGTTCTACGGTCACCCGAGGCACGCCAGTGCTCTCTGTCGATCAAATCATCGGCATGATGTTCATTCAGGACTATGTACGCCCAAGCGGCTGCAATCAAAACGCGGGCGCAGACATCTGGGTCAAGGGAATGTTCTGGGCGGACTGCGATGATGATGGCGATCTTGATCTGATCGTCGGCTTTGCAGGGAGTATTTGCGGAAACTCTCCGCCTGACTTCGGGATTTATTACTGGCTGGAAAACATTGGCTTTGAACGATCATCTCAAAGCAACTCCTACGACCTGGATCACAACGGCTCCGTCAACACCGCAGACTTATCCCTGCTGCTGATGGAGTTCACGGACTGACTATCGCGCCATCACACCGACTAACCACCCACATCAAACCAACAGAGAGGACACTCACATGGCACAAGTTTCAACAGGCATGGGATTGGCGATTCTCGGAGGCTGCATTCTTGGAGCAGCCGCTCTCACCTCGCACAAGTTTGGCAGCGAGGCAATGGCTCAAGGCACGGGCACGGATCGGCGGATTGTGAGTGCGGGCGTGCACCAGTCGAATGGGCATCTTGTTGCGTATCGCATCTGGTCTGACAACGCAATCGACCTTCGCGCACTCGGATACTCCGCCCAGCCCCAATATGGCGGCGGCTCGCAATGGTGGATCAATGCGAGCTCATCTACATGGTTTACCGCTGACAACGGCACATCTGCCTACATGCGTGCCGATGTTGATGAGTCCAGAAGCGTGGATGCGGGAGACATCTCGGCTGTGTTGCTTGATTTCGGATCCACCACCGACAATCCCCCGCCCCCGATTGACTGCACCATCAACTCGCCTCGCTGAACACAAACCCCCGTCACAAACCCACACAGCCCCATCCCTCGCGGTGGGGCTGTTTCACTTCCGCCCTTCCGATGCCGTGTACGACCGCAGGGCACTGGTTGACGGCTGTGAGCAATCGTGAAGCACAAGCGCAGCTGGACATTCACACGGCCGTTCCGCCCCCTCAAACCACGGATGAGGACCACTCACCGCGCCTCAGGACGCCGATTTGGGTAAGGATTTGGGTACGCCAGGTCCACGCGAATCCCGCGCTTCCCAAAAGCACCAAAGCCCAAGGCGTTTGCCTTGGGCTTTGAGAAAGCGGGTGAAGGGACTTGAACCCTCGACATTCAC
>RGCY01000263.1 GCA_009918865.1 Actinomycetota bacterium | reverse complement strand
TCGCTGTTTTCGCTGCTTGAGCATGCAACCGGTGGTTTTCAAGGTTTATCGGTGCTGGATTTGTATGCCGGCTCGGGTGCTCTCGGGTTGGAAGCGGCATCTCGAGGCGCCGAACGTGTGACGCTTGTTGAGAAAGCGCCAAGCGCAGTTCGAGTGATCAAGGCAAACATCGAATCCACCGGATTGAAAAACGTGTCCGTAGTGACGAGCGATGTTCTGGCGTGGGCGCAAAGCAGCGTGCCTAATTCCGGTGGCTGGGATGTGGTGCTCGCGGATCCGCCTTATGACGCATCCGATGCAGATGTGGCGCGCGTGCTCACTGCTCTGCGTTTGCATCAGCGGCTTGCGCCTGAAGCAGATGTCGTGGTGGAGCGGGCGAAGCCCCGCGGCCGAACTGCGAGCTTCGCCTGGCCGGATGGCTTTGAGGAAGTGTCTGCTCGCACCTACGGTGACACAGTGCTCCACCATGCTGTTTGCTACGGTCACGAAGTAGACGCCACGGACGCGGCACATCGCGCAACTGATGGTGGAATGTGAGGAGGAACTGTGCGCTCAGCAGTATGTCCAGGTTCCTTTGATCCCGTGACGAATGGGCATGTGGATGTGTTCACCCGTGCCAGCGAGATGGCTGACAAAGTCACGATCGCTGTTCTTGTGAATCGAACGAAGCAGTCGCTTTTCACATTAGATGAGCGAGTTGAACTTCTCCAGGCAAGTGTGGGTCACCTGTCTAATGTCTCGGTGGATGTGTTCGAGGGACTGCTTGTCGATTGGTGTCGTGCTCAAGGTGTTAAGCACGTCATCAAGGGTTTGCGCGCTGTCTCAGACTTTGATTACGAATTGCAGATGGCACAACTGAACTTCAGACTTGCAGAAGTCGAAACAGCGTTCGTTTCGACCAATCCAAAATATTCCTTCTTGTCGTCTTCAATTGTCAAAGAAGTTGCTCGTTATGGTGGCGATGTCTCTGGGCTCGTCCCCGATGCAGTACGCGCTGCTTTGCAGAAAAAGTTTGCTACCCCAGGTGGAGGTGCGTGATGGAAATCCTGTCCCGGCTCGAACAGTTGCGCGATGAAGTGTCAGGGGCTAAGGCGGTGCCACTTTCGGCATCATGCCTGGTTAACCGCACCGAAATGCTTGAAATCATTGATGCAGCTCTTGCCGCCCTGCCTGCCGACATCAGTCGTGCCAGTGATGTGTTGAGTCAACGCGAAGCGCTCATTGCACGAGCAACAGACCATGCACGTGAATTAGTTGAGCGAGCGAATGCAAAGCAGGCGGAACTGGTTGCGGAGCATGCGATTTTTCAGCGCGCTCAGGAGGCGGCACAATCGCTGCAGCAGAGCGCTGAAGCCGAAGCCCAAGCAATTCGTGCGCGCGCAGACGACTACGTGGACTCGCAACTAGCCAACCTTGAAGTTGCACTGCAACGCATCGGTGCTGCGGTGACTGAAGGCCGTGACCGGCTCTCGGGTCGCCGAGCCTATGACGCCCTCGGGA
>RGCY01000262.1 GCA_009918865.1 Actinomycetota bacterium | reverse complement strand
CAGTCTTCGTATCTTGTGCTTGCCACACGTGCGGGCCAAGTGAAGAAGACGAAGTTGGATGAGTACGACACCAACCGCTCAGGTGGAATCATCGCGATTGGACTTCGCGACGACGATGAAGTGATTTCTGCTGCGCTAGTTGAAGCGTCGGATGAGCTCATTCTGGTGTCGCGTAAGGGTATGAGTGTGCGGTTCGCCGCAGATGACGCAACTGTTCGACCAATGGGTCGTGCGGCTGGTGGTGTCATCGGGATGAAGTTCCGCGGTGATGACAACTTGTTGGCGATGCAGGTCGTTCGACCAGGCGCGTCGTTGGTAACTGTGACATCTGGCGGCTTTGGTAAGCGCACGCCATTGGAAGAGTGGAACACCAAGGGTCGGGCCACGTTGGGGGTGCGGGCGATGCGTCTTGTTGAAGCGCGTGGTGACTTGGTTGCCGCAGTCGTGGTGGACACAGAGGACGAAATCTTTGCCATCGCTAGCAACGGCGTGGTGATTCGCACGCGGGTTGCGGAAGTGCGAGAAACTGGCCGCGACACTATGGGAGTTATGTTGATGGGTGTTGGCGATGCCGAAGTGGTTGCGGTCGCGCGCGGTGAAGCAGGCGCCGACGATGACGATGCAGCCGGTGCTGACGTGGGTGACCTCGCTGATGATGGTGTTGAAATCGATGCAGCGGACGGCGTTGGGGATGTCGTTTCCGAGACAGACGGCGATGGTGTGAACGACACTTCAACTGGTGAGTGAGCCTTCAGTGGTGGCTGTAGCGCTTAGGCGAAATGGCGTGATGCGCTATGCGGTCTGCGCACCAACTCACTATTGCGCTGCTGTGGCTAGAGGGGAGAGGTAGGGACGATGGCGAACGAGACTGTGCGTAGCGCGCCACGGGTATCGATGGGTCGGCTTGCCCAAGCCATGCGGGAGAACCGAGCCGGCGCAGGTGAACCGCGTCGAAGTTCGAAAGTCACCATCACACGGATTGACCCGTGGTCCACTGCGCGCACCGCATTCATTGTTTCGCTTGCAATCTCGTTGACTCTGACTGTCGTCATCACCATCGTGTGGTTTTTCTTATCTGTCACAGGCGTCATCGATGCCATTCAAGGAAGTTTTGGCAACATTCTCGGCACGGGTGTCAAAGGTGGTGTGTCGCTTTTTGGATTCGTGAGAGTGCTGGGTCTTGGGCTCATCGTTTCCGCAATTCAAATTCTGACAACGTCAGTAGCGGCCGCCCTTTTCGCGATGATGTACAACATCACGGTCGGTTTCACAGGAGGCATTAAGGCTGATCTGGAGTCAGCTCGCGATTGATCGCACGCGTGTCTGGCCACGTGTCAGCGTCTGATTCATCGCGATACCCACAATTCAAGCCCTTCCTTTGGTTCGGGTAGTCTGCGCAGGCTGCGGCTCGTGGAGTAATTCGCGTGGCGTGGCGGCACTTCGGGCCTATAGCTCAGGCGGTTAGAGCGCTTCCCTGATAAGGAAGAGGTCGGAGGTTCAA
>RGCY01000261.1 GCA_009918865.1 Actinomycetota bacterium | reverse complement strand
AGCCGGATCTCTGACCAAGCATCGGTGTTGAAGCCGCTGGTGGTCTGCGCCTTGCGCTTGGGGCCGCAGCCGATGTGCAGGAGTTTCATGTGCTCCTAGAACGAGGTTCACTGGGGCAGTTGGATGGTGTCGCTGGCAGCGGGAAGGGATGCTTTGAGCGCCTGCGAATAGGCAGATCGAGCGGTTTGTGCAATCGCCAGTTGAACGTTCAGACGGGCGATCTCCTGATCGGTGACTTGCAGCATCTGTAGCTGTGCTTTGGCCTCGGGAGATAGGTTGTCGAGCTCGTAGTCTTTGTTATCTATTTTCAAGGTGGGCATTTGGATCCGTCCATGAAAAAACCCCATCCCTTTTTAGGGGATGGGGCGACTGCTTCGGCGTGCCCCACTACCAGTGGGAGTGAAGCAGTTTCTTCTAACTAAGGCCGCTTAATCAGCAAGCACAAAGTCCGAGACTCCGATGTCGTTCAGCGCACCGTTGAACACCCCGATAAGAGCGAGGTTCGTATCAACGACACCAGCGGAAGTCAGGTCTGTGGCCGCGTACAAGTACCAGTTTCCATTGTCAAACGCCATGATGTACATGTCGTCGGCGTTACCAGCACGAGCAGTGACCACACCACCGACATGAGTCACGAAGGCTGCGCCGTTTGCGTTTCCGGCCAAGACTTCGACAGAACCCCCGAAGTCGAAGTTAAACACTGCGACGTCTGCTGTCGCAGAAGCCAGCAGAATAGCTCCCGCGGCGTTAACCACCTGAAGAACTGCAGGAGCCGCAGCCGCTGTCGTCACCGTTGTTTGAAAAGTGTCAAGAGTAACAGTGTCTTGAGCACTCCAGTTCCAGCCTGTCACTACCACTCGGTTGGCTGCAGTTGTCGAACCAACACCCACTGTGTTCGCCGTCCCATTTGCGTAGTTGATATTGTCAACAGCGCCGTTGGCACTCAAGGTAATGGTCGTGATTCCAGTCGAAGCTGCCTGGTTCACAGTAACTCGGCCAGTACTACTGTTGACAATCGTGTCTGCGGTAGCATCAGCTGCCAGCGTAACCGTCATCACGCCCGTACCGCTGTTGGTAAATGTTTCAGCAGTAGCGGTAGCTTCGTCAACAAAAGTTACGTTGCCCGCTGTAGCGTTCGCAGCTGTCGTCGCAGCAGCGAGCGTAATCGTGCCAGTGTGCGTGATTGACGAGTTTACGGTCAAGACACCAGTGTTGAGAGTGACGTCGGCAGCCTGATCGACTGTGGACAGGTTAACCGTCTCAAAGTTACTTGCAGCCATAGTTACGTTACCCAGAGACCCTGTGACATTCAGCACGTCGGCGGTTCCTCGACCTCCGACGACGGCAACGTTCCTATCGATCGTTACCGTTACTACGCCCGCTGCCACTGCGTTAAAGGTAATGCTATCGACGTTAGCCAACGTGGTGTAGGTCGTATCCGACAGATCCACCGTTACAGGCCCAGCAGTGTCTGAGACAGCGACAGAGAACGTACCCCCAG
>RGCY01000027.1 GCA_009918865.1 Actinomycetota bacterium | reverse complement strand
AACGGTCGCAGAACCAGCATCACGGTGCGGTCATTCGCTTCGCCAACTTGGAAGTTGCCCCTGCTGCGGCTACGAGCGAGAGAGGCATCATGTCCTGATTATGCCGGTGCTGTTGCAGCGTCGCGGCTTGAAAGTGCAACCGCGCGACTTCCAGCGTGCGATTCAAGTCACGCGCGCTTGAGGTAGTCCGACTTGCATAGAAATCTAATACCTGTATTCTACTTCTTATGTTGAACACCAAGACCCCCGTGACAGTAATCCCCGGAGATGGCATCGGCCCTGAAGTTGTGGCAGCGGCTACTCGGCTCGTGGATGCGGCTGGCGGCCAGATTGATTGGCGCTATGCCGAAGCCGGCGCTGAAGTGTTTCGAAAGGGAATCTCCAGTGGAGTTCCTGACGAGACTATTGCGTCCATTGCCGAAACAGCCATTGCTTTGAAAGGTCCCCTAGAGACACCTGTGGGTTTTGGGGAGAAAAGCGCCAACGTCACTTTGCGCAAACTTTTTGAAACATACGCGAACATCCGCCCAGTTCGGGAACTCCCTGGAGTCCCCACACCTTTCAGCGGTCGCGGCATTGATCTCGTGGTTGTCCGGGAAAACGTGGAAGACCTATACGCCGGAATTGAGCACATGCAAACGCCTGATGTTGCCCAGTGCTTGAAGCTCATCTCACGCTTGGGGTGTCAGCGGATTTCACTGACCGCGCTTGAGTTAGCGCGTGCTGAATCTCGCACGAAAGTTGCTGTGGCCACCAAAGCCAACATCATGAAGTTGACGGAAGGGATGCTCCAGCGCGAGTTCCTCGCCGCAGCCGCGAACTACTCGGATTTAGAAGCGTGGCACGTCATTGTTGATAACGCAGCCCATCAACTTGTCAAAGCGCCAGAGCAATTTGAAGTGATTGTCACAACCAACATGAACGGCGACATTCTCAGCGACTTAACAAGTGCACTCGTGGGCGGTTTGGGCTTCGCCCCGTCAGCCAATCTTGGCGATTCAGTCGCAATCTTTGAAGCTGTTCACGGTTCCGCACCCAAATACGCTGGTAAGGATGTTGCCAACCCGACGGCTGTGATTCTTTCCTCCGTCATGATGCTTAGGCACTTGAAGCAATTCGAAGCGGCTGCGGCGCTCGAGCAGGCAGTGTTTTCAACACTTGAAGATGGAATTCACACGCAGGATGTGCGTGTCGGCAAGCCAGTCGGCACTCAGGAATACGTGGCTGCAATCGAAGCGCGCATTGGCCGCACGTCCTCTGTGCCATCCCGGAACTATTCGGCGCTAAAGATGCCAACTGTCAGTCGGGAAGAAGCACGAATCGAACCAGCATCGCGCCACAAGGTTGGCGTCGATGTGTTCATCGAGTCTTACCTGACCCCCGATGAGATTGCAACCAAACTGCAGGAACTCATTGCACCAACTCCATACAGCCTGATGATGATTTCAAATCGCGGAACCGTCGTCTGGCCGAGCACCGGCGGCACCACAGGTTGTGTGGATCACTTCCGGTGCCGATTTGTCATCGCAGAACAAAGTTCGTGGAATCCGGAATCAGTACTCGGCCTGTTGCAGCGAGTAGGCACAACGTTTCGGTGGATGCACGTTGAGAAGTTGGAAAACGTGGATGGTGCGCCGGCGTTCACCAAGGCTCAGGGTGAGAACTAACGCCCCTCAATCACTTGTGGGTCCTCAGCGGAAGATGCTGAGTAGTTCATCGATTGAATGACCAGCCTCTTGTGGGTGGCGAAACTTCTTGTTGCGATGCACCGTGTAGCGATTGCGTCGCCCATCACGCTTGCGCGTCACATATCCGGCTTGCTCAAGATCATTGATGATGCCTGTGGCTGCACGTTCAGTGATTCCCACAGCGGTGGCAATGTCACGCAATCGAATTTCCGGTTCCTGGCTCACGAGAATCAACACATGCGCGTGATTTGAGAGAAACGTCCACGTGCGTGGGGTCGCCCCAGGTGGGGCAACGACTCGCCGAGTGGATTCGGGTTTCGCTTTTGCTTTGGACACCGTCGCCATGTGCAAAGTCTACCCGACCAGGGCAATTCAGCACGGGCAATTAATTACCCGAATTAGAGTTCTGCTATTGTTTCTCCTTGTGCCCAATTCGCTCTCACTTGCCACCTCCAACCTCACTCAAGTTGCAGTTCTTGCCTTCGCGCTTGGCTTTATTGCCACGCGATTGAAGAGCGATTTGCGATTACCTGAAGCTGTCTATTCACTGCTCTCGGTTTATCTGCTCTTAGGCATCGGAATCAAGGGTGGCGTTGGGCTACGCACATCACACCTAACGTCGTTGGCGTTGCCTGCCGCCGCCACCATCGCACTCGGTGTTGCAATTCCGTTGTTCGCCTATTCGGTATTGCGGTGGCTCACTCGACTTGACGCAGTAGACCGCGGCGCTATTGCGGCCCACTACGGAAGTACATCGCTCGTCACTTTCACAGCGGCATTGACCCTTCTCGACACACAAGGCATCAAGTACGAGGGGTTCCTACCCACGTTGCTGACCATCATGGAAGTTCCAGGCATCATCATTGGAATCGCTCTGGCATCACGCGCGAGTCGACGTTCAAGTGGTGAAACACATGCCGATACCGCCTCATGGCGGAGCACACTGCATGAGGTGTTCGCTGGTCGCACCGTGTTGCTACTCGTCGGTGGTCTCATCATTGGCGCTCTTGCCGGTCATGCGAACTACGAAAAGGTGCAGCCCTTCTTCAAGGGCCTACAGCCGGGCATGTTGGCGCTCTTTCTTCTTCACCTGGGTTGCATTGCTGGCGAACGCTTCGCGGAAGTCAAGCGTGCCGGTGTGGGTATGTTCCTGTTCGGCCTGGGCTTTCCGGTGGTAACTGGAGCGCTCGGCGTTGCCGTGGGTCACTGGACGGGCCTTTCCACCGGTGGCGCAACATTGCTCGGAGTGCTCTGTGCGAGCGCTTCCTACATCGCGGCTCCCGCGGCGGTCGGAATCGCCTTACCGAAAGCAAATCTTGCGTTGCCCATCGCTGCGAGTTTGGGCGTGACCTTTCCGTTCAACTTGGCTATTGGAATCCCACTGCTACTCGAAATTGCGACCAGACTGAAGTAGCCACTGACTATTTTTTGAGAACCTTTGGTGGCGCGGCCGGCATGGGTCGGAGAGATTCGGTTGCAGATTCTCGTCCCGCCGCGGCAGCCGCAATAGCCGCGTTGTAGGCATTGACGGCAGCGGCTTTCGCTTCCGGAGTCTTCGCAGCCTTCTTCGCCGCGTTGTAAATGGCAGTTGCGGCCTTGATGTCATCGCTGCATGTCTTAGCGATATCGCGCTTGGCTACGCCCAGCAAAGTGTTTGCGCTTGTGTAATCACGTAGCGCGGTGGTGTATTCCTGAGTGCTTCGGCGGTTGTTTGAGAGATAGACATTCAAACTGTCGACGTATCGATCACGTGCAGTGTTGTAGTTAGAAACTGCGATGGCCACGCTCTGAGCGCTTGCCGGGACAGCAGTAGGAACAGCGAATGCGGTGGGGATGATCGGGGCCGAGACCATCCCCACCGCAACTGTTGCGACGAAGGCAATGACGCGTTGGCGCATGAATACCTCCGACAAAGACCAACTGGGTGCTCTCAGAATGCCGCACAGCGCCTGAGAATTGTCAAAGAATGCCCTGTGCCTCCTAACCGGAATGCTTACGGTCGGGGTACTTGGGGAGGATATTTTGTGAACAATTCACCGTAAAGTATGGCCATGGCGGCAACGACTGTGCTCATCGTGGACGATGAAGAAGGCGTCCGAGAGTTGTTGTGTGACGCCCTGCGTATCGCGGGCTATTCACCGCTAGCCGCACCTAATGGTCGCGCAGCGCTCACGTTGCTGCGTGAAAAGTCTGTTGCGTTGGTCATTGCCGACATCAACATGCCCCAGATGACTGGGTTCGAAATGCTCTCCAAGTTGCGTGCTCAAGGCAATGCAACCCCGGTGTTGCTGCTAAGCGCTCGTGGTGAACGCCACGATGTGACAGAAGGATTGCGTCTCGGTGCCGATGACTATGTGAGCAAGCCATTTGGGCTTGAGGAAATCTTGTTGCGCGTGAATGCAATTCTGCGTCGCACTCGCCCTGATGGTGACAACGCAGCGATTGTGCAGACCGGTCCACTCACACTCAATGACGACACTCTTGCAAGCAGCACCGCAGTCGTCGACACTTACATTTCCTACCTGCGCCGCAAACTTCATCGCGACAACTTTGAAGGCCTGCGCACTGTGCGC
Source organism: Actinomycetota bacterium (assembly GCA_009918865.1). GTDB lineage: Bacteria > Actinomycetota > Actinomycetes > S36-B12 > UBA5976 > RFTO01. The sequence continues at coordinate 6,042 of RGCY01000027.1, read as the reverse complement.
GGAGTCGGTTATCAATTGGTCACAGGTGAATGAGGCTTCGAACTCGTCTCACCGTTGCGGCAGGAATCATCGTTGCCGTCGCGTCAGTGTCCGTGGGTTATGTCGGGCTACTGGCAACTGAGCGTGCGCAAATTCGGGGCTTGGATGCAGTGTTGGCTGCCGGCGCCCAACAGGTGTCAGCAGCCAAGCAAAGCCCTCTCACAGCAGCCCTGTTAGTCGCTGAGCAAAGCCAAGTGGCGCTCACGATTGCAATTCGCGACATAAACGGCGAAATCACGCCGATGCGATTTTCCCGGGCGGTTATTGACCCCAAGACATCTCTATCAACATTGCGTGCCGCAACCAAGACCGCAATCTCTCAACATAACAAAGGGGATTACCGCCTGCGAACTGTGGAACTACCAAGTGACGAATTCATCCTGATTGCCACGACTTTGGCGGATGTTGACAACACTCGTCAACGCGGACTTCAGTTTCTCTTGTTGGCACTTCTGCTCTCAGTCGGGTTTGGCGTGACCGTGGTGTTCCTGCTTGTGCGCCGAGACTTGAAAGTGGTGGAAGGCCTGATTGATGTTGCAGACCGTATGAGCCAAGGAAATACCGACGTCGAAATCCCCATTGGCTCATCAACCAGCGAGGTCGACAGCCTTGCGCGTTCTTTGCGCAGCATGGTCGATTCGCTCAATGGTGTGGTGAAGCGAGAGCGCGAACTCAGCACCCAAATGCAGACGTTCCTTGGTGATGCTTCCCATGAGTTGCGAACGCCATTGACGGTGGTCCGTGGGTACGCGGAACTTCTGAGTCGGAACCCACAGTTTCAAGGTGAGACGGAACAGAAGTACCTATCTCGCATCAGTTCCGAAATCGCTCGAATGGAAGCGCTGATTTCTGACCTACTGCTCTTAACCGAAACTGGTAGCCGGCCACTTCGCGAATCCGTGGACGTGAACCTCACAGCCCTAGCGCAGCAGTTTGTCACTGACTTGAAGGAGTTAACGCCTGAGCGACCAGTGCGTAGCGAGATTGACCCTGAAGTCGTGGTGCAGGGATCCTATGAATTGCTAACCCAGGTGTTCGCAAACTTGTTCCGCAACATTGAACTGCACACCCCGAACAACGCGCAGGTTCAGATTCGGTTGGTGCAGCGCACTTCATCTGCAGTATTGACAATTGCTGACGCTGGTCCGGGTTTGAGTGATGAGATGTACAGCGCGGGAATTCACGCATTCCAGCGCTTCGATCCATCTCGCTCTCGTGATACTGGTGGCTCCGGTTTAGGGATGAGCATCATTGCTGCTGTGGTGTCTCATCATGGAGGAACGATTCAGCTTGCGCCAAGTGAACTAGGTGGGCTCAAAACCACCATCACGTTGCCTGTCCAGCCGGTGATGGAAGGCTCGGCTCCGTGACCCAGCCGCCGCCACCCCACTCACTCGACACCCTCTTTCGCGCAAACCATCCGCTGAAGACACTTTCTGCACTTATCAAACGCGACCGGCGTCGAGCAGTCATCGCGTTCTTGGCTTACGGGCTCAAGCACAGCCCGGTGTTTGTGTTACCAGCGGTCATTGCTGACTGTGTCGATGTGGTTGTCAAGCATCGACCGCTGCATGCGCTGTTCATTAATGCGCTCGTGCTGCTTGTTTTGATTCTTCAAAATGTGCCGGTTAACCTGCTCTATGCGCGCCAGTGGAGCATTGTGGTTCGTGACCTTGAGTACTTGCTGCGCTTCACGCTGAGCGAGCGCATTCAAAAGCTCTCCATTGGATTCCATTCGCGCACTAACGCCGGGGTTTTACAAACCAAAGTTGTTAGAGACATTGAGAACATTCAGACCATGATGCAAAGCGCCGCAGATGCGGGCTTCGCTGCGGTGTTTGGCCTCGTCGGCGCGGTGAGCATCACCGCTGTTAAAGCGCCACAGTTCTTACCCTTCTTTCTAGTTTTGGTGCCAGTCAGTGGGTACGTCATCACGAAGTCTCGTTCTCGCCTCAACGCGAGCAATGAGGCTTTCCGCGAGACTGTTGAAGGTATGTCGGGTCAAGTCAATGAGATGGCGCAGCTCATTCCGGTCACGCGCGCCCATGGGCTTGAGCAGACAGCGCTGAGTCGTGTGCACCGCTCCTTCAAACGGGTTCGCGATGATGGACACCGCCTCGATGTGACCACCGGGTGGTTTGGTGCCCTCGCTTACAGCAGTTACCAATTGTGTTTTGTGACCTGCGTGCTCATCGCCGTCTGGATGGCTTGGCACAAAATCGGTGGCGTGACCGTGGGGGAAGTGGTGATGCTCAGCAGCTACTTTCATTTGCTGGCTGGTTCGGCTGTAATGCTCACCAACTTGGCTCCGATGATGACGAAGGGATTCGCATCAATTCGTTCATTGGGAGAAGTCCTCAACAACGACGACATTGAGCGCAATGAAGGCAAGCAAGTCGTTACGTCTGTTGCTGGTGCAGTTCGGTTCGACGGCGTCACTCTGCGGTACCCGGATGCGCCGGCTCCGGCGGTGTCTCATGTGAGTCTTGATGTGCGTGTTGGCGAGACCATCGCACTCGTTGGTCCTTCCGGTGCTGGAAAGTCCACACTCGTCAATCTCGCCATTGGTTTCATCCGACCCGATGACGGCAAAGTGCTGCTCGATGGCATTGACATGGAAACGCTAGACATGCGGTCTTACCGGCAATTCGTGTCGGTGGTGCCGCAGGAGACTGTGCTATTCGAGGGTAGCGTTGCTGAAAATGTTGGCTACGGAATTGCAGACGCAGACATTGCACACATTGAGCGCGCTCTACGTGATGCCAACGCGTGGGACTTTGTGGCAGCGTTACCTGAAGGACTTGACACATTGCTTGGGCCGCGAGGTGCCACGCTCTCAGGTGGCCAACGTCAGCGCCTTGCCATTGCTCGGGCTCTGATTCGAGACCCACGAGTCTTGATTCTGGATGAAGCCACCAGCGCTCTTGACACTGCAAGCGAAGTCCTCGTTCAAGAGGCATTGGAAAGGTTGATGAATGGTCGCACCACCTTCATCGTGGCGCATCGCCTTTCAACAATTCGCAATGCTGATCGCATCGTTGTGCTTGACCATGGCCGAATCGCGGAAGTGGGTAGCCACTCCGAGTTGTTGGCACTAGGTGGTCTTTACAGCGATCTCGTGGCACGCAGCAACATCACCACCAACGCGTAAGGTCGGGCGGGCATCGGGGTCACAACCGATTTCCCTCGCCGAGCCGTTCTAGCCTATTCACGATGGTATGTGCATGGTATTTTTCTGCCATGACAAATACCATTTCAGTTACCATTGATGGTGCGGGTCGGATAGTGGTGCCAAAGAATGTTCGTGACCTCATGGGTTTGCGCGCAGGTTCGACGTTGGAGATGAGATTCGAAGCAGGTCTACTTACCTTCTGCGTTCCTTCCGTGATGAGTGAGCGAGTTGATGAGCAGGGTCGCGTGTTCTATGTCGCGCGTGAGGGTGCTCCTACGCTCAATGATCAGGAACTCCGTGAAGTGTTGGATTCGGTGAGACGTTGACCAATGTCGCTTTAGATTCGAGCGTGCTGATGCCTGCCGTCCATGCCGGGTTGTCTGAACACGGGTTATGCAGAAGTCAGTTATCGCGCGCAACACTGACAGTGCAGGGAGTCTGGACGGAGGCGTTTGCAGCCTTGTCGCGGTTGCCGCATGGTCTTGCCTTGACATCGACACAGGCGCTTCGTTCCCTTAGCACTAGTTGCAACACCAAGATGGTGACACTGCAAGGCGAACAATTTGTCAGCGCATGCAGAGAGGTGGCTGCTGCTGGACTATCCGGTGGTCAGATTTATGACGGTCTCATAGCGATTTGCGCTCGCGAACATAGGGCCACTCTTATTACTCGTGACCGCCGAGCGGTTTCGACTTACGCGGCGCTCGGCGCTATGTTCGAACTCATTAGCGCTTGATTGTCGCTCGCAGGATTCCCATTGCAGCCATCACTGTGAAACCACGGTGCTGCAGTCACACCACGCCTAGGCGGCGATGCCAAAAGGTCGACGATTGTCTAAACGAAGACTTGCACGGCCAGCGGCTCGCCATAGACGCGCAGCCGTGTCGTGATCAGACTCGTCAACTAAGTTCCCCATCCAGCGCAATGCCAAGCGCATAAGTGGCGTTGAACGCATTCCCAAAGGTCCTGCCGCCGTGAGAAAGCCGGGCACTGTGAGCAGATTTCCAAGACGGCGTGCAATTGAAAACGCCTGACCGTAGTGGTGATTCAAGATTTCTGGCCACGACGTTGTGAAGTTGCTACGGACCTGCGACGCCGAGTCCGCAAACAGTTCGGCTGCGAGCCGACCCGTTTCCAACCCATAGTCAATGCCTTCACCGTTGAGCGGATTCACGCATGCCGCTGCGTCTCCAATCATCACCCAGTTGACACCAGCAATGCCGCTGACTGCACCACCCATCGGTAGTGGAGAAGAAGCGAAGTCACGCAGTTCACCGCGCAACTTCCAATCGTCGCGTCGAGCTGCGGTGTAGGTGGCAAGCAGCGAACGCAAGTTGATGTCTGCCGGGCGCTTTTCAGTTGCCAGTGTGCCGACACCGATGTTCACACCACCATCGGCCAACGGGAACACCCAGCCGTACCCCGAGAGCAAGGTCCCTTCATCGTCACGAAGTTCGAGATGGGAGGAAATCCATGGGTCGTCGTGACGTTCACTTTCAATGTAGGCGCGAGATGCGACTCCATACACGGTGTCGCGATACCACTGTCGGCCCAAGACTCGTCCCAACGAAGACTTCGCACCGTCGGCGATGATGATGCGGTCCGCGTGAACAGTTGTCACATCATCGGCTTTTCGAAAGTGAACTGAGGTCACGCGCCCAGACTCCACCTGTGCATCCAGTGCTCGCGCACCTTCAAGTGGTGTTGCACCGGCGGTGAGCGCAATATCGCGCACGGCGTTGTCTAAACGACGTCGTGGGCTCGCGCCACCGTGGTCGGGCCAATGACCGCCGGGCCAACGCAGTAGCAGGGTTTTGCCAAAACCTGCAGCGCGCAATCCATCATTGCGCGCACACCCACTGAGAAAGTCAGCCATCCCAAGACGATTTAGTTCGCTAATCGCTCGTGGCGTCAAGCCGTCGCCACATGCTTTATCGCGAGGAAAGACCGCCTGGTCAGCAAGGACAACATCCATGCCTTGGCGCGCACACCACGCCGCCGCGGCGGAACCTGCGGGTCCAGCGCCAACAACGAGCACATCCGTGCGCAATTCAGGCATGACCGAATCCTCGCAAGCAACGGGTGGTTACGCATCTGCAGACAGATATGCTCACGACATCCTCGCGGGAGCCAACAGGCTGAGAGGGCAGCGCCGCTGCCGACCGCACGACCAGTCGGGTCATGCCGACTGAGCAGAAGGAGCACATGATGAACATGTCTGCCATGCACGATGAAGCACCACTAACGCTCGACTTGCAATCACAAACGACGCGCAACCTTGGGTTGCGCGATCAACTCACCCTGTGGTCATCGCTCGGGGTTTCACTGCTTATCCCGGCCACTGCAGTCTTCGTCGTGCAACCCGATGGGGACCTTCCGCGATTGAATGTCGCGGCTGTCACGACGGCGATTGTTCTTGGCACTGCCATTGGTTCCATCCTGCTCGCACTCACTGCTTCTGTGAGCGCAGCAACCGGAACACCTGCCATGGTCACGTTGCGCGGAGTGATTGGTCGTCGCGGCTCGGTGCTACCAACCGCGCTAAATCTGTTCCAGTGTTGTGGTTGGGCCGCCCTGGAGGTGTATGTGATCGCACAGGTGGCAACTGCACTCACCGGTGGTGAAGGACGCATCTGGTGGACACTCGGCGCTGGAATTCTTGCAACTGCCATGGCTGTGCGACCAATTCGAAGCGTGAAGTTGATTCGCCGCTACCTCATGTGGCTGGTGCTCGCGGCCACGGCGTACTTGCTGTTTCATGTCATCTCAAGCGCCGGCGATATCACGCAGCAGTCACAAACACCTTCGGGTTGGCAGGCATTCTGGCCGGC
>RGCY01000260.1 GCA_009918865.1 Actinomycetota bacterium | reverse complement strand
GCAACTCTGGCGCAGGAGGAACTGGCGGAAACGGATTCATGATTGTCACAACTTATTACTAATATCAGAAAAACCAGAATAATGAGCGACCTTGCAAAATACTTCGATGTCGGCCTCAAAATCGCCTTTTGCGGAAACTGTGAGGGTTACATCCGCATCGGTGTAGACGAGGCTCGTGAAGGTGAACGCTGCTGGCCGTACCGGATTCGGGGGGCCTAAGTTGCCGCTCTCGGCGCGGTAATCAACGGCACCCTGACATGAGTCGGGGCGGAAGTTGTGGTCGAGGTCACTCATGCCGCCATATGCAATGTCATCTCCATCAAATGCGCCATTGTCATCGCAGTCGGACCATGGTCTCAGGGCTGCGGTATGGAGATAGCAGGATGAAATCTGAGTGAGAGTGCCCTCGGGTACAGCGCATTGACCGAAGTCGTTCCAGCCCCAGGCATGAGCCACGCCATCGGTTCCAATGGCAGTCGAATGGCCATACCCAGCAGCCACTTGATTGAAGCTCTTCTGGGGTACGTCGCACTGGCCGTATGCATTTGAGCCCCACGCTATCGCGACCCCGTCGTCGCGCAGGGCGATGCTGTGGCGAAACCCGGCAGCAATTTGGGTGAAGATGCCTTGTGGAGCGCTGCACTGTCCAAAGTCATTCTCGCCCCAGGCATCGATGCGACCTTCGCTACGCAGGGCCAAAGAGTGACCATAGCCGCCCGCAATGCGCACAAATTCTCCCACGGGCACATTGCACTGGCCACCCGTGTTAAAGCCCCACGCGAGAACGGTCCCATCCGGTCGCAGGCCAAGGCTGTGATTGATACCCGCGGCAATAAGTGTGAGGCCGCTCTGCGGCGAGTTGCACTGCCCATAATCGTTGCGGCCCCAACCGACAGCGGTACCGTCCACTTTCAAGGCAATGTTGTGGCCATAACCGGCGGCAAGTTGTGCGAATTTTCCTGGGGGCACATTGCACTCGCCGTATGTGTTGGAGCCCCACGCGACGATTGTGCCGTCGGATGTAAGTGCGGCTGTATGAAATGCTCCGGCGGCAAGCTGAGAGAACTTTCCCGAAGGCACATTGCACTGGCCAAAGTAGTTCCAGCCCCAAACAGGAGCGATCGTCGTGCCAACTGCTCCTGCGGCTGGTGCGTTGGTGCACGCCCATGCGATGAGCGTTGCGAACGGCAGCAGTCGATAGCCAGCAAGTTGATGCCGAAAACGGTGTGTGAAAATGGCATCTGCCGCCCGAATCGCAGCCGCGTCGTACCGTGCCGTTGGGTGCCGCGCTGGCGAAGACATCGGCGTGTCCATTGAGAGCGCGACGCTTCTTTGACAGTGCATGCCCCGGGTCCTCGAATGCCAGTTGTCGTCCGTGCCCACAGAGTCTAGAAGTTAGCACGCACGGAATCTCGGGCAACACCAGTCGGTCATTTAATCAGCTTTTTGGTTAAAGAGCGCCTTGGTTCTCGTTGCCGATGACGGTGGCGTTGTGACGGCGCGCAGCACCCAGCGTTCGAACCACCAGG
>RGCY01000259.1 GCA_009918865.1 Actinomycetota bacterium | reverse complement strand
CGATCCGGTGGTGCGCGAGTTGCTGAATTCACGCACTGCGCCGACAGTCATCACGCCGCATGCTGGTGAAGCCGCGCGTCTAGGAGCCACCGGAGATGACCGGAACGAACAGGCTCGAGCGCTCGCGCAGGACACATGCGCCGTGGTGGTGCTCAAAGGCTCGGGCACCGTCGTCGCCACTGGCGACTCAGTGGTTTCGGTTGACACGGTTGCGGGCCCCGAACTTGCGACCGCAGGAACCGGAGATGTGTTGGCTGGTCTACTCGGGTCAATGCTTGCTGCACACCGACCCGCAACCGCGGCTGCCTGTGCCGATGTGGCGTCGCAGGCTGTGTATGTCCATGCGTGTGCTGGGAAAGCCGCAGCCGAACAGGTGTGGAGCGTCACCGCACTTGATGTGGCAGCTGAACTCGGTAGTGTGATGCGAAGATTCCACTCATGAACACTCGCGATTGCGCACATGCGTTGATTGATCTCAGCGCCATCAGTGCCAATGTGCAGACCTTGGCGCGTTGTGCTGGTGATGCCCAGGTGCTCGCAGTCGTGAAAGCCGATGGGTATGGGCACGGTGCAGTGGAGTCCGCTCGCGCCGCTCGCAACGGTGGTGCCCAATGGCTTGGTGTGGTCAGCGTCGACGAAGCCGTTGCACTGCGAGATTCGGGTGACTCCGGGGCCATCATTGCTTGGCGCACATCACAGTTCTCAGACTTCACAACTGCGGTTGCTCGCGACATTGATGTGTCTGCGGCTGCCCCGGCTGCAATTGAAGCAGCCGCCGCAGCGGCTCGAAATGCTGGCGGTCAGACTTGGGCAGCAGTGGGACGCACTCATTGCAGCCGCCGCAGCACAACCCCGAGAGCATGTTGATGTTGTTGGCGTGTGGTCGCACTTGGCTTTCGCCGATGACCCACACCATCCCACGATTGATGCCCAGCGAAACGCCTTCATAGCAGCGGTAGAACAGGCGACCTCCGTAGGTTTAGACATTCGCATCCGCCACTTGGCTAATTCCGCGGCCACCTTGACTCGTCCCGATTTGCATTTTGACCTTGTGCGCCCAGGGCTCGCGATTTATGGCATCTCGCCGTTACCTACTGACGTGCCCTCAGATGCGGCAGCACGTTTGCGTGCAGCCATGACTTTGAAAGCGCCGGTGGTGACGGTGAAGAATCTGCCTTCCGGTCACGGCGTTGGTTATGCACACGCCTACCACACCCAGGCCGATACCACGATGGCGTTGCTGGCCGCCGGATATGCCGAAGGGATTCCGCGTAGTGCTGCGAATAGCGCGCCGTTGCAGCTGAACGGCACTCGCTTCACGTTGGCTGGGCGCATCAGCATGGACCAAATCTCCGTTGATGTTGGGTCGCATTCTGTGTCGGTTGGCGATGTTGCAACTTTGTTTGGTCCTGGGGCTGAAGGCGAACCAACAATCGACGAATTTGCCGCGGCCTGCGGAACGATTTCCTATGAAATCATGACGCGTCTTGGCGCGCGCACAAAGCGGATTTATGTGAATTCGTGAGCGA
>RGCY01000258.1 GCA_009918865.1 Actinomycetota bacterium | reverse complement strand
CGCGCTGGAAGCCAATTTCATTCCGCGCAAGTTCGTGTGGACATGGGATGCACGGCCGTTCCCATTTTTCCCTGACCTCGGCTCGGTATGGGCAGACGGCAGCAACTGGAAAACAGGCCACTGGGTGCAAGGCAAGCTGGGGCTTTCGAGCCTCGGCCAGATCGTCGCCGACCTGCTGAAAAAAGTGGGTTACGACAACACCATGTATGACACCAGCCGCCTGACGGATATTGTGTCGGGCTTTATCGTGAGCAACAGGCAAACGGTGCGTGCCTGTTTGGAGCAATTAGCCTCGGCTTATTTCTTCGACATGGTGGAATCGGACGGGCTGCTGAAGTTCATCAAGCGGGGCAAAGTTTCTAACACCACGCTGGATTTCTCGGAACTGGTGCCGCGTGATGATGCGATTGAAACCTTCACCATCACACGCACGCAGGAACTGGAATTGCCGCGCCAGGTGGATGTCATCTACCTAAACCGTACGGCGGATTATCAGGCTGGCACGCAATCCTCGCAGCGGCAAACCGTCAAAGCGGTGGATTATGCCACGGTGAACCTGCCGATTGTGCTTTCGGATCAGGAAGCCAAGGTGGTGGCGGATGTTACACTCTACAATGTTTGGGTGGGGCGCGTGCAGTACCAGTTCACCGTGCCGCCAAAATATGCGCTGCTTGAGCCGACCGACGTGATTACCATCACGAAGGATGGCGCGTCGTATGTCATGCGGATCAATTCCACCAAGCTGGTGCGAAACGGGATGCAGGAACTCACAGCGGTGGCCGAAGATGTGTCATCCTATGATTTCTACAATCCCGCAGGCACTGGCACGCCGAACATTCAGCCGCCGACGAGCATTTCCGCCACGCGGCTGGAACTGCTCGACCTGCCTGCATTTCCCACCGATGCGGTGACGGATGCCTATCTGCGATATGGCGTGGTGGGCTTGGGTGGCGACTGGACGGGTTCGGCGGTTTACCGTTCGGATGATGGCGGCGCAAACTATGCCCTGATGCAAACACTCACGGCGCAGGCAACCATCGGCGCGGTGCTGAATATCATCCCTGCGGGGACGGTGTACACTTGGGATAACAGCACGACCATTGATGTGCTTTTAACCTTCGGCCAGCTGCAGAGCGTGACCGACATCGCCGTGCTGAATGGCGCGAATGTGTGCGTCATCGGCGATGAAGTCATCCAGTTTCAAACCGCGACACTGCTCGACACAAACAAATATCGTTTGTCTGGCCTTTTGCGGGGGCGGCTGGGTACGGAATGGGCTGTAGGTAGTCACATAGCGGGTGAACGCTTCATCATGCTGACAAACGCCCTTGCGCGGGAACTGATGGCATCCTCTGGCTGGGGTATCGCCAAGAAGTTCAAGCCCGTGACGGTTGGCTCCACACTGGGGGCAACCACCGCGCAGGATTTTACCTATGCGGCAAAGGCTCTGAAACCTTATTCGCCCGTGCATATCGAGGGCAGCCGAAACGTGGGTGGTGATCTGACCATCAACTGGAAGCGGCGTACGCG
>RGCY01000257.1 GCA_009918865.1 Actinomycetota bacterium | reverse complement strand
GTCCCGGCGGTGTTGCTCAGGATGAACGGACATTTGGTGAGGGAGGCAATCAAGTCCAGTGGCATGCCGGATGGAACTGGCCGGAAGATCCAACAAAGCGGCCGACACGAACTCTTACAGATCCGAACAACATAGTTGGAACTCTACGGGCGCATCTTACTGACACGATAATGTACACACTTTTCCCGCACGTGTCGCGTTCCTTCGAGGCGCTCGGCGTCGGGTGGGTGAGTTACAACTACCGGCCAGGAACAAGCCGGTTGCTCATTGATATCTCAGAGACAGTCATCCGACAGCTCGGCATCAAAAAGCAGCATACGGCGTCGTGGTTCAATCAAGGTGGGAACCAGACAATCACTCTTTCCAAAGACATCAGGGAGTACATCACGAAGTGTGGTCTTGCAGTTGATGATGTTATTGAAGAACTGACAAGTGCAGGAGCTGCAAAGCCAGCCAAGCGTGGACTATCGTTGATACCCGAGGGCTTGACGCTCCGACTCCCCTCACGAACTGACGGAGGTCCGTCCGACGGCACGTTCTGGTGCGAAAAGTGCAGCTCAACCTTCCTCCATGATCCACGTGTGTGTCCTGATTGCTTTAACCCGAAGCTTGTCCGCAGGGAACTTCCAGAAACATTTGACTATTATGATCAACTCGTGCGCACGCAGACTGGCAGCGAAGCGCGCGTGACACTGTTCCGGATGAATTGCGAGGAGCTTACCGGCCAGTCTGATTCAGACGATCGCCCCGTCCGGCAGCGAAAGTTCCAGGAAGTGTTCCTTCCTGGAGAGGTGAGGCAAGTTTCGGGCGTGGACGTGTTGAGCGTGACGACCACCATGGAGGCCGGTGTGGACATCGGCAACCTGAATGCGGTGATGCTCGGGAACATGCCTCCTCGGCGATTCAACTACCAGCAAAGGGTTGGTCGTGCCGGTCGGAGAGGGGGCGGTGTCTCGCTTGCGGTGACATTCTGTCGCGGCCGCAGCCATGATGACTTCTATTTCCAGCGACCCCAACTGATAACTGGTGATCCACCACCTCCTCCATACATCGACTTAGCCAGCAATCCGATCGTCACACGGATGGTTGCGAAAGAGGCGCTCCGGCAAGCCTTCCGCAAGGTCCACGCCGCTGACGCAAACAGTGAGCAGACCGAGACGATTGAGAACCCGGGAGGGGGCGTACACGGCGAGTTCGGATACGCCAAAGATTGGGTTGGCTATCAGACTGGCATCACTACCTGGCTGAACGATGAGGCACACCGTGGTTCATTGGAGGATGCGTTCCGCGCGCTTGCAACTGCAAGCACCAATGCTGGGGACGAAATCTGGCTTGCCAAGCAAGTTGAGTTCGTGCGCACCAAGCTCATGGCGGACATAGGGCAGATTGCCGATCACGGGAACCGCACCTATCTTCAAGAATCCCTGAGCGAACGGCTGGCAAATGCGGCGTTGTTGCCGATGTTTGGCTTTCCAACCCGGGTTCGGGTGCTGTTCACATGGTGGCCGATAGGACGGCAATGGCCACCGA
>RGCY01000256.1 GCA_009918865.1 Actinomycetota bacterium | reverse complement strand
AGGGTATTTTTCGGTCCCCCCAGTAGTCAGCAGCGTCCCTAAAGATGTCAAGCAACTGCTCGCGCACCACAGCGCGCACCGCATTCGCGCCGTCTTTTGGTTTCACGGTGCGACGAAGTGACGCAACTAAATCCGCAGTGGGCTTGACACCGAGATCGGCCATGATGAGCGTGTCTTCAACACTTTCCCAGTCCGTGTCGGCTGCGGAATCATCTGACAGCAGTGTCAGGAGCGCGCCGCCGAAGACGGAATTGCTGCGGCCAAGCCGCTCAGCCAGCGCACGCATGCGACCACGTGCGGGGGCTGGTGATTCAACGGTGAGCGCGGTTGTTTCAGACTCGGGAAGTTCTGGGGTGGTTTCTACTGCCTGTTCAGTGACAGGACTTGTTGGTTCTTCATGAGCTGCGAGTGGTTCCGGAAGCACGGTCGTAGTGGCTGCATGTGATGCCAGACCGCGCGACTTACGACCACGCAGAACCACAAGGGCCGCAACAGCACCAGCAGCCCCAGTCACCGCTGCGACGATGACGGCGGCATCACTCATACTTCAACGACCTCACGGTCATCGTCGTAAACCTCAGAGAGCCGTTGACCAATGACAACACTCAAACCATCGCCACGCATGGAGACACCGTAGAGCGCATCTGCAATCTCCATGGTGCGTTTTTGGTGAGTGATGATGATGAGCTGGCTCGTGGCGCGCAAATCTGCGAGCACATCAATGAGACGAACCAAGTTCACGTCATCGAGTGCGGCCTCAACCTCATCGAGGACATAGAAAGGACTCGGGCGGGCCTTGAAGATGGCCACGAGGAACGCGACAGCAGCAAGTGAACTTTCGCCACCTGAAAGCTGCAGCAAACTTCGTGGCGTTTTGCCGACCGGTTTAGCTGCGATTTCCACACCAGTGGTGAGCAAGTTATCCGGGTCGCTGAGATACATGCGCCCCTCTCCACCGGGGAACAGACGGGGAAATATCTCGGCGAATTGCTGTGCGGTGGCTTCAAATGCTGCGCCGAACACTTCTCGTACTCGCTCGTCGACTTCACTGATGATGGTCATCAAGTCGTTGCGACCACGCTTGAGGTCATCAAGTTGCTCGCTTAGGAACTTGTGTCGCTCTTCCATTGCGGCGTATTCCTCAAGCGCCAACGGATTCACGCGCCCGAGCAATGCCAAGCCGCGTTCGGCCTCAGCCAAGCGGCGTTCCTGCTCCGTGCGCACATAGGGGTACGGCTCACCAGGCTCGACCTGCTCTTCAGCGTCGGCTGGACTTTGCTGGCTCGGAGTCACGAAAACTTCCGGCCCGTATTCCTCCACCAATGTTGCAGCTTCGATTCCAAAGTCTTCCAAAACCTTGTCTTGCAAGGCCTCAATGCGCATGCGCTGTTCCGCACGCGCAAGGTCATCGCGGTGCACGCTGTCTGTCAAGCGTTCGAGTTCACTTGAGAGTTCACGCACCTGCTGGCGAAGGTCTGCAAGTTCAGATTCCCTTGCTGCCCGTTGGGTTTGTGCACGATCACGGTCGGC
>RGCY01000255.1 GCA_009918865.1 Actinomycetota bacterium | reverse complement strand
GCGAGTGCGACTGCAGCACTCACGGGGTGACCTCCGTAGGTGAACCCGTGCAGGAACGCATTTGTGTCTTTAGCGAAAGGTTCAAACAATCGATCTGATGCAATCATCGCGCCGATGGGGGCGTAGCCGCTGGTCAGACCTTTGGCGCACGTGATGATGTCTGGCGTCACTTCAAATCGGTTCATCGCAAACATGCCACCAATGCGACCGAATGCGCAGATGGTTTCATCGGCCACCATCAAGACATTGTGACGGTCACAGATTTCACGCACGCGCTGTAAATATCCCGGTGGGGGAGTGAAGCAGCCGCCAGAGTTCTGCACTGGCTCAAGGAACACCGCCGCAACAGTTTCTGGCCCTTCCATCACGATGGCGGCTTCAATCTGGTCTGCAGCCCAAAGCCCGAACGCTTCAACATCGTCGCGGAACATCTCCGGAGCGCGGTAGAAGTTGGTGTTGGGCACGCGCAAGACACCTGGAACCAAGGGTTCAAACATTTGCTTCGCCGCAGGAATACCCGTGATGGAAAGCGCGCCCTGTGTGGTGCCGTGATACGCAAGATAACGACCAACGACCTTTGTCTTCAAAGGTTGCCCGGTCATCTTGAAGTATTGCTTCGCCATCTTCCATGCAGTTTCCACTGCTTCGGAACCACTGGCGGTGAAGAAGACGCGGTTGAGGTCACCAGGTGCGTGAGAGGCCAACCGCTCCGCAAGGTTCACCGCGGCAGGGTGTGCATATGACCAGAGGGGGAAGTACTCAAGTTCGGTCATCTGACGCGCAGCGGCTTCTGCCAACTCGGTGCGACCATGGCCAACCATGCAAGTGAACAGACCGGCAATGCCGTCAATGATTTTGCGACCGCGCGAATCAAAAATGTGAATGCCGTCACCGCGAGTGATGATGGGCACATCGGCGCCTTCGAGGTAGGACGAGTGCCGAGTGAAGTGCATCCATAAATGCCGCCGCGCCTTCTCGGCTAGCGCGTCGGCATCGGTATGGGATCGCAGATCAATGTGATTGACATCTTTACTGATGGTCATCGTGTTCCCCAGGAATAGGTTTGTTTGCGCACCTTTAGATACACAAATGTTTCGGTCTTCGTCACATCCGCAATCTGACGGATGTCTGACAGCACGGTGAGCAGATGCTCATCGCTTTCACACACAACCTCTGCCAGAAGGTCGTACTGCCCAGCCGTGACGATTGCATATGTCACAGCCGGAATGGCTTCAATTGCATTCGCGGCGGCCTGCAAGTCGCCATGAACACCAATCCCGATCATCGCTGCGCGTGTGAACCCGACTTGCATCGGATCAGTAACCGCAACGATTTGCATCACGCCGGAGTCGATGAGGCGCTGCACGCGTTGACGCACTGCAGCCTCCGAAAGTCCGACGGCTTTACCAATCGACGCATATGAGCGACGACCGTCTTGCTGCAGTTGCTCGATGATGGAGCGAGATATCGGGTCCAAAGCACCGCGTGTGGGCATAGGGACAGCGTCAACAGCGCCGGCCCCAAAGGAGC
>RGCY01000254.1 GCA_009918865.1 Actinomycetota bacterium | reverse complement strand
GGCCTGCTTGTGCCGGGAGCGGCCCATGCCTCCAGCGGTGCGACCACGTGTAGCCCGAATGCAATTGCTCTCACGAATGCCGGGTTTGAAAGTCCAGCAATTGCTGCGCGGTCCTACAGAATCATGTCCGAGCAAAATGTGCCCGGCTGGTCAACCACCGCTCGTGACAAACAAATCGAATTATGGTCAAGTGGCTTTGGCAACGTCATTCCTGCTGAAGGCAAACAATTCGCAGAACTGAATGCCAACATGGCTTCAGCGCTATTCCAAGATGTTGAAACAACGCCGGGAACGGCAGTGACATGGTCTCTGGCACACCGCGGCCGCGAAGGCGTTGACACGATGCGCGTGATGATTGGTCCGGCGGATGGCACATTGAAAGAAGTTGCTCGCATGTCGAACGGCACCAGCGCATGGGGTCGCCACAGCGGTGCTTATGTTGTGCCGGCAGGTCAAACTGTCACCCGATTTGCATTTGAAGCAGTGTCAACCGCTGGTGGGAATCCCACAGTGGGCAATTTCCTTGACGACATCGCTTTTGGTACCCCTGCATGCATCGTGTTGACGAAATCAGCCCAGCTGCTCGGAGATCCTGTGCCTGGAGGAAAAGTGCGGTGGAACATCACTGCAACCAACCGTGGTGGCGGACCGGCGGAGAACTTGATAATCAAAGACACCTTGCCTCTACACAGCACATACGTGGCAGGTAGTTTGCGAATGGCCACCGGACCGCGTGCAGGCGCCCTCACTGATGCAGCGGACTCGGACTCTGGGACGTTTGCTTCGGGTACAGCATCGTGGAAACCCATCGGTGGCTCAAACATTGCAGGGCGACTCAACCCTGGCGAATCCACAACGGTCTCATTTGACACCGTCATCAAAGCATCCGGCGCCGGTGCAACCATCGCGAACACAGCGTCAGCGACCTACACCGCCGATGGTTCAGATGAAGACGCGAAATCGAATACAGAGTTGCTGCATGTTGGAGAAACTGCCGACGCCTTCATCACCAAACTGTTTGATGCGGCCACGGTCAAGGCGACTGCAGGAACTGCATCAGCGAACTTCACGCTCGTCGTTGGTAATAAAGGTCCATTTTCAGCAGACGACGTCAAGGTAATAGATCCACTGCCAAGTGGACTCGCGGTTGACATCGGTGCGTTGACCATCAGCGATAACACGACCGGAGGCACGTGCACCATCACCACGACTGGCTCACAAGATTCCCTCACGTGCTCTTTGGGGACCCTGACAAAGGGCGCAATCCGCATCATCACGGTGCCCGCGACCTACACCAAGAGCACGCCAGGTGTGGTGACAGTTCCCAATGAAGCCAGCGTGACCACGTCAACCTTTGATGTGAATCTCACCAACAACACATCCGCATCCGAAATGGTGTTTGACCCTGGCGCCGCTGCCGATGTGGCAGTGAATGTCACGTCAACCAACACGAAGGCTGTGCAGCCGGGTGAGCAGATTGGTTGGCTGCTCAATGTGTTCAACGCGACGGAAGTTGGATTGACTGCAACCGGAGTGACAGTCACTGCACCAATTCCTGC
>RGCY01000253.1 GCA_009918865.1 Actinomycetota bacterium | reverse complement strand
CAGGTGGCCATTCCCGGGTGAGCATGGCGATGGATGCCGGCAAACCCATGCGAACAACCCTAGGGGTGCGTCTACTCTTGCGACATGGCGGCGCGACACTCAGTTCTCGCAATTGTTCTTGCAGGTGGCGAGGGCAAGCGGTTAATGCCGCTAACCATGGATCGCGCGAAACCAGCCGTGCCGTTTGGTGGTAGCTACCGCTTGATTGATTTCGTGCTATCAAATCTTGTCAATGCGGGCTATCTGCGCATCTGCGTGTTGACCCAATACAAGTCGCACTCACTCAACCGCCACATCACCACCGCGTGGAGTCTGACAACACTGCTGGGCAACTACATCACTTCGGTGCCTGCACAACAGCGGCTTGGTCAGCGCTGGTACACGGGCAGTGCCGATGCGATTTTGCAGAGCCTGAATCTCATCACTGACGAGCGACCAGATTACGTCGCGGTTTTCGGTGCCGATCACGTCTATCGCATGAATCCGGCTGACATGGTGCAAGCACATGTCGACTCAGGGGCCGGCGTCACAGTCGCGGGCTTGCGCGTTCCGCGAAGCAGCGCTCGGGAATTTGGAATCATTGAAATCGGCGAGGGAACCAAGATTTCCCAGTTTCTGGAAAAGCCAGATGAACCCAACTCCATTCCGGGTGATCCGGACCACTGCTTCGCATCAATGGGTAATTACGTTTTCTCAACCCAAACACTCATTGATGCTCTGCAAGCCGACTCCGAAGACGATGCCAGTAAGCATGACCTTGGGACGAACATCATCCCCATGTTGACGCGCGCCGGTGAGGCACATGTGTATGACTTCGCTTTGAACGACGTGCCGGGTTCAACTGAGCGTGACCGGCACTACTGGCGTGATGTCGGGAGCATCGACTCGTATTACGACGCGCACATGGACCTCATCAGCATCGAACCCATCTTCAATCTTTACAACCGCAAGTGGCCGATTCACACAGAACTACCGCCATTACCGCCTGCAAAGTTTGTGGAAGCAGGCACAGCACACGACTCGATGGTTGGCACCGGAACGATTATCTCTGGTGGCCATGTGCGTGACTCTGTGATTTCACATCAGGTGCGAGTTGGCGCTGGCTCATTCATCGCAGGCTCTGTTCTGATGCCGGGCGTGAATGTCGGACGTAATGCCATCGTGCGCCGTGCAATATTGGATAAGAACGTGGTTGTCACTGATGATGCCCAAATTGGTGTCGACCCGGTACTTGATGCGCAGCGCTTCACTATTAGTTCTGATGGCGTGATTGTGGTGCCCAAGGGAACTGTCGTAGGACCGAATTAGTCACTTGTTAGCTGGTTTTTTGCACATCGTTCGCCGCCGCTCGCCACATGCATTACGCCTTGAGCGCAAGTCGCGGTCGTGCATCAACCACACGCGCTCAAGCGTTACTGACCTTCTGGACCGCTTGTGATTGCCACGCTTGGCGCAATCACATCCACAATCTGACCAAAATCACTCACCGAGACCGCCACCTTCAATGTTTTGCTTGCACTCGGCATGTCGGCTGAAATCTTGATGCTTTGGACAAGTCC
>RGCY01000252.1 GCA_009918865.1 Actinomycetota bacterium | reverse complement strand
CAGGGACATTGCATTGCTCATACCCGTTATATCCCCAGGCGAGTACAGATCCGTTTTTCAAGCAGACGGTATGCCATCCGCCACACGCAATCGAGGTCACGCCGGAGGTTGCATTGTTGGGGATCTCGCATTGTCCGTGTACTGCTTCACCCCAAGCTAATACGCCTGTGCCTTTGAGAGCGACTGTGAACTGAAACCCGCCTGCGATTGCCGTGACGCCCGCGAGCGCGCTGGCAGGGATGTTGCACTGTTGAAATGCGTTGTTTCCCCAGGCCAAAACCATTCCATCCTTGATGGCGAGGGAGTGCTCGCCGCCTGCAGCGATGCTGCTCACGCTGGAGGTTGCTCCGGAGGATGCTGCCGATGGCACCGAGCATTGAGATCGATTGTTCTGGCCCCATGCAATGACGGCGCCGCTCTTCAGCGCGAGTGTGTGGCCTACTCCTGCCGCGATCGCAGTGACGCCGGACTGTGCAGCCTGCGGCGTGTCGCACTGGCCCGCGTCGTTGGATCCCCATGCAATTAACTCGCCATTCTTCAGGGCAATGGTGTGGCTGAATCCGCCGGTGATGGCTGAGACTCCCGAAGTTGCGGCGGTCGGAACACTGCATTGCAGGAGAGTGTTGTCGCCCCATGCGATGACTCTGCCGGCCTGCCCAAATGCAAGTCCGTTGAGCGCAAGCGCAATTGTGAGTGCGAGTTGAAATTTCGGCGCCTCTTGGCGCATTCGGGGACCCGGATTGTTCATTCTCAATTTCTCCCGGAACCCCGGAATGGGGTTCGACCCAAGGAGTATGCCACAGATTCAAGAGGGAACAAACGCGGTCGGCTGCTTTGGCCTACTTTCAGGCGCATCAAGACTGCTTTGCGAATTACGCCCGCCTGATCATTGCCAAGGCGGCCATGACCTCGCGCATCTGGCTTGTGCGGGGAGTTTCGGATACTCAGAGACAAGCGGCTTGTGTCCAACCACCTTACGCAGGCCGGCAATTCGATGGCAGCCTGTACATCACCTCGTCGAGCACCTTGCCTGCCAACGCGATGGCCTGCTCGGCGTCCTGGCGCGAAACAGTTGCGGGCTCGCCCGGGTAGCGAAAGCGCCACGCGAACTCGGTCAGCAGCGATGCATGCTTCATCAGGTCAGTCCACGCGGGTTCCAGGCGCGCCACCGCGCCGCCAAGCTCAGTCAGGTTGTGAGTCTTGCGAAAGGTCTGCTCGCGATGCACCAGGTAAGCCTTCATCGCCTTCTCGACGCACTGCTGCGCGTGAAACACCACGTCATTCACCAGCGGCGGCATCGCGGTCAGGTCATGTCGGCCAGCCCGCAGATCCTCGCTTGCTCGCAGCAGCCATCCGCGCACCTCAAGCGTGCGCACATCGGGTGCATCAGGCGCCATGCAGCAGCTGTCCTTCGCGGGTGATGGTCCACGGAAGCGAAGCCACCACATCGCGTCGCGCGGCGAAATCGCTCTCCTTGAAGACCACTACATCGGCGCCGCGTTCCAGGCCCCACAGCACCTCGGCGGCGCGCCGAGGCGTGCAGTGCTGGGGCTCGGCACT
>RGCY01000251.1 GCA_009918865.1 Actinomycetota bacterium | reverse complement strand
CTCCACCAACGCGCCTTCGGCACGCAGCTGGTCGGGTTGGGTAGAATCCGCCGCATCTGCCTGTGTTTCAGCGGTGGCAGTTGCCGACGGATTCTCCGTGTGATCGGGGAAATCAGTCGGCTGGGTTTCATTGTACGTCATAGAACGGTTCTCCTTTGGGGGTTGGTAGTTAAAAATCTCACACGGGAATGTGTGAGGGTTGGAACGGATGCCAGCACCTGCATCCGCGCCGATAGGAACCAACGAAATTTCGTATGGCTCCCAATCGACGGCACGGTAAAGCGGCACCGCACCATCACTGCGAATGACCTCGTATCGGTGGACACGGTAGCCAACGCTGACGTTGCGGATGATGCCATCCCGAATCTTGCGAAGTATGGGTTCGCTTTCCTGGCCGCCGTCGATCTTCAGGCTGGCATAGCCAAGCCCGTCCTCGATGCGTGCGCTGCCGCCCACCACCACACCCTTGATATTCTCAAGCGCAAAGTCGCTATGGGTATCGAGTACGGGGGCAGCACCAGAATTGAGCCTGCCGAGGCGCACGGAGGTGGGATTCACCACCAGTTCCTCGTCATACATCTCATCGGCCATGAAATTGTAACGCCGCACCACCGCGCCCGTGGTGAAGATGACATTGAACACGCGGTCTTCCGATTCCGCGTCCAGTGTCGCCATTCGCGTTTGCAGCGGCAGATTACTCGTTTGCAGGTTTGGTGTTTTGGTCATTAGTTGCTCCATCGTTAGGGGTTTGCACCACACCGCTTTTCGCTGTGGTGCGTGGGTCGCTATCCAGCACCAAGCCAAATTCATCGAGTTTCTGCGCGGTGTCGGCGATTTCTTGCAGCTGCTGCTCGGGGTCGAATCCATGACGGGCAATCGCTTCTTTGAGCGTCAGCGTGCCGTTACGCATCATCATGGTGTCGGCCTGCGCGTCTTTCAGCGGGTCGATCATCTCGAACTTGGGCGGTGTCCATGTCACCGCGTAGTCGATTTTACTGATTTCCCCCGCGATGAAGGCGCGTTCGATAAACCGCCGCCACACGGGAGCGCACACTTTCGGGATGAATACCTGCCAGCGCAGCATCTCGATCAGGCTGCGGAACTCAAGCAACCCAGCCCGAAGCGAACTGTAATTCACTTGGGAAAGGTCGCCCGTCAGCTGCTCGTAAGTAATGCCAAGCCCTGCGGCTATCGCGTGCAGCTGCACCCGTTCGTAGGATTCATAGTTCCCGTCACTGGTGGGGTTGCCGAAGCGGATGTCCTCACCAGGATGCAGATACTCAATCATGCCAGGGCGGAACTGTTCCACCCGCTGCGGTTCGCCACTCGTGCCACCGCTGGCGGCTTTGTTCACCACATTGCCGACGATGGGTCCATCCGAGCCGTTATTCTGCACCACGAAGGCGGCAAAGCAGGCTTCAATCTTTTTGCGCCACAATTCCGCGTCATCATAACCGTCAAGGTCACGCATCCGCACCATCGAGGGAGCATAAGCGGTGACACCGCGTGTTTGACCAGGGCGGAGCTTGCGGAACACATGTACCACCATATCGGCAGGCACGCGCACGCTTTGAAAGCTGGCTTTACCGA
>RGCY01000026.1 GCA_009918865.1 Actinomycetota bacterium | reverse complement strand
CTTGGACAACGGTGCCTGGAACAGCGCAGCCGCCTTGGAAAGGCTGGCGTTCATCGCGCCGGCCAACTTGGCCAACAGAACTTCGCGCGACTCAAGGTCGGCAAGTTTGTTGACTTCCGCAGCGGTGAGAACGCGACCGTCCATCCACGCGCCCTTGATGACCAGCAGTGGGAACTCACGGGCGAAGTTGCGCAGACCCTTGGCCGCATCAACCGGGTCGCCCTTAACGAACGCAATGGCGCTCGGACCGGCGAGCATGTCGTCAAGACCGGAAACTCCAGCCTGTTGCGCACCAATCTTGGCAAGTGTGTTCTTCACAACCGCGTACTTCGTGGTGCCACCTAGTGCACGACGCAATTGCTTCAACTGGCCAACGGTCAAGCCGCGGTACTCAGTGAGCATGGCTGCACTGGAAGTGGAGAAGTCCTCAGCGATTTCAGCGACTGCTGAAACCTTGTCGGGACGGGCCATGGTGGCACTCCTGTCAGTCGTTACCTGTGGTGCGCCGCCCGTGGGTCCTACAGCAAGAAACCCCATGCCATGGGCATGGGGCGCAAGTCGGGCACAGACAACGCTCACCAACGAGCGCTTTGCTGTGCTGCGGCCTGCGCCGGCGGACTCCGATGAATCGGCGTCTGCCTTCGGGTCTTTGCGGGACCTACCGGCGGTCTTCGGTCAGGTTGAAAGATACCTGCTCTGCATCGCTACTCCGACATCGGGGTCGCAATTGGTCTTGCTTCGATGTGCAGCGGCATCGGGTATCGCGGAGAGCGAGTGAGGACAAGTCGACAAAGTGAAGCAGCCCACCTGCCATGAGCGACCATGGCGGTGGGCTGCTTTCTCGCGCCTCAGTGAATCAGGCTTCGTCCTGCTCCAACAGACCAGTGGTGCGCATCGGATCAACCGGGATTCCAGGACCCATGGTCGTAGAAAACACAGTCTTCTTGATGTAGCGGCCCTTTGAACTTGCCGGCTTCAAACGCAGCACTTCATCGAGTGCCGCTGCGTAGTTCTCAACGAGCTGCGTCGTTGAGAAGGACGCCTTGCCGATGATGAATTGCAAGTTCGCATGCTTGTCCACGCGGAATTCAATCTTTCCGCCCTTGATGTCGCTCACGGCTTTGGCAACATCCATGGTCACGGTGCCGGTCTTGGGGTTCGGCATCAAACCGCGTGGGCCGAGAACCTTGCCGAGTCGACCGACCTTGCCCATCATGTCTGGGGTCGCGACAACAGCGTCGAAAGCGGTCCAACCGCCGGCGACGCGGTCAATCAATTCATCTGCGCCAACTTCATCTGCACCTGCGGCACGCGCTTCTTCGGCCTTATCTGCTGCAGCAAAAACAATGACGCGTGCGGTCTTGCCAGTGCCGTGAGGCAGGTTGACGGTGCCGCGGACCATTTGGTCGGCCTTACGGGGGTCAACACCGAGACACATCGACACCTCAACAGTGGCATCGAACTTGGTTGTGGCGGTTTCCTTGGCCAACGTTGCGGCTGCAAGGGGGGCGTACAAGGCGTCGCCGTCGACAGCCGCTGCAGCCTTCTTGTAGGACTTACTGCGTTGCATGGTCTTTCTCCTTCGTTGTGGTGCGTGCGGACTCACCCGGTGGTGGCCCTCCCACCCCCAGCCGCGGATGCGGTGGGGTTGTGCGAGTTCGGTGGGAACTCACACCTGCCGTGACTGCTGCGCGTGCCTCAGTCAACGACGGTGATGCCCATTGAGCGCGCGGTGCCCTCAATGATGCGCATCGCCATATCAACATCGTTCGCGTTGAGATCTTCGGCCTTGATTTGCGCAATCTCGCGGACCTGGTCCTTCGAGATGGTGGCAACCTTGGTCTTGTTCGGAACGCCTGAACCCTTTTCCACACCTGCGTACTTCAGAATCAAGCGAGCAGCAGGCGGGGTCTTCGTGACGAAGTCAAAGGAACGGTCCTCATACACCGTGATTTCAACGGGGATGATTTGACCGCGTTGACTCTCCGTGGCGGCGTTGTAAGCCTTGCAGAACTCCATGATGTTGACACCGTGCTGACCGAGCGCCGGGCCCACTGGAGGAGCCGGGTTAGCGGCACCAGCCTGGATCTGCAGCTTGATGATGGCTGAGACCTTCTTCTTCGGTGGCATGTGTTTTCTTCTTTCCTTTGAGCGGCCAGATCAGTTCTTCTGGATTTGGGTGAACGACAGTTCGACGGGAGTCTCTCTGCCGAAGATTTCAGTGAGGCCGACGACCTTTTGACCGTCGATGTTGATTTCAGAAATCGTGGCGTGCAGTGTTGCGAACGGACCATCAATGATGGTGACCGAGTCGCCTACCGCGAAGTCAACTTCAATCTGACGAGCCGCCGGTGCAGTAGCCCCTGGGGCGGCCGCAGCAGTCTTGAGTTCAACAGGTGGCATGAGAAGTTGTGCGGCTTCATCAAGCGACAACGCTGACGGCTGATGCCCATGGCCCACAAATCCAGTCACGCCAGGTGTGTGGCGCACGACACCCCATGACTCATCCGTGAGGTCCATGCGAACGAGAACGTAACCAGGGAACTTCGGCCGCTCACGCAATTTACGCTGACCGGATTTGATTTCAAAAAACTCTTCCGTGGGCACTTCAATTTCAAAAATGAAATCTTCCATGTTCAGCGTGGAGATACGTGCCTGCAAGTTGTTGCGCACCGTCTTCTCTTTGCCTGATGCCGAGTGGACGACGAACCATTGACCTGGCTTTTGGCGCATGCGCGCTTTGAATGCTTCAAGCGGGTCTTCGTCTTCAGCGTCTGCGTCGTCAGTATCTGCAGAATCTGATTCGGATGCCGTGGTGTCAGCGGAAACATCTACCGCCGGTTCTGCTTCCGCGCTCGCTGCAGCATCTGCAACATCGGAGGACTCATCGCTGGCAGCGTCAGTCGAGTCATGTCCAGCGGAATCATCCGCAGTGTGGTGAACAGCGGCGGAATCGTCAGCGGGCATCGCGGCGGCGTCGACGGACTCGTCGACCAACTGCTCGCTGAAGTTCTCGCTCACGTGCTAACTCGCTTTCGTCGTTTATCCAGTGATGGGCTGTGAAATTTGGAGATCACTTGCCGAAGACTGCAAGGACTGCTTTGGCCAGGCCGAGATCAACGACGCCGACGATGACGGCCAGAATCGCCACAAATCCGACAACAACCCATGTGTAGGTCGTCATCTGATTGCGAGTTGGCCACACCACTTTGGTCAGTTCATTGACCATCTGGCGATAGAACAGCCCGATGCGGGCGAACAGACCCTTGCGCTCATCAGCGCTGTCCCGTTCGACAATCGTGTCGTTCACTTCGTGCCGTCCTTCATCGTGTGTGTCGTGCGCATGCGCACCGTTGCTGGTGTGCAGTCGGGGGTCCCGACTCTGCAGTGAGCAGGGTCAGAGGGACTCGAACCCCCAACCCCCGGTTTTGGAGACCGGTGCTCTACCAATTGAGCTATGACCCTCCGGAGACTTTTCCGCGCTGCGATGGCACGCTCGCGTCCTTCCGACGGCTTGAAACCAGCGGAACTATGGGCGTAGGCATGCTTACGCAGCAGCAGACCGGAGTCGCCGCAGAGGCAGGAGTCTACGGCTAGCCCGGAAACTGCCACCCACCGGAGTCCCACAGGGCAGGTAGGTGCGAGATGCAGCAAGATTCGGGCACATGAGCGCCGCCACCAACTCTGCCCAGACTCGACGAATCTCCGCCCGTGTGGGTGCAATTGCCGAGAGCGCGACGCTCGCGGTGGACGCCAAGGCGAAGGCGCTCATCGCAGCGGGCCGACCGGTCATCGGATTTGGTGCCGGCGAACCTGATTTTCCAACCCCCACTCACATTGTGGACGCCGCCGTTGCCGCAGCGCGCGAGCCAAAGTGGCACAAGTACTCCCCCACTCCGGGAATTCCAGCCCTGCGGCAGGCAATTGCAGATGTGACTGCACGGGACAGCAACGTGACAGTCGCGCCAGAGCAGGTGCTGGTCACCAACGGCGGCAAGCAAGCACTCTTCAACGCTTTCGCCACCATCTTGGACCCGGGCGATGAAGTGCTACTGCCGAGTCCGTTCTGGACCACATACCCAGAATCAATCGCTCTCACTGGGGCGCACTCTGTGGTTGTTCCCACTGATGAGTCTTCGGGCTACCGCACATCACCCGCGCAGTTGGATGAATACATCACTGAGCGCACGAAAGCGTTGGTCTTCGTCTCACCTTCGAATCCAACCGGTGCGGTGTATTCACCGGCTGAGGTGGAAGCAATCGGTGCGTGGGCGGCTGAGCGCGGTATCTGGATTATCAGCGACGAGATTTATCAGCATCTCGTTTACGGCGACGCTGAATTTGCCTCGATTCTTGACCTAGTGCCAGCTCTTGCTGAACGGTGCATTTTGGTGAACGGAGTTGCAAAGACTTACGCGATGACCGGCTGGCGAGTTGGCTGGATGGTTGGTCCAACCGATGTCATCAAGGCCGCGACGAATCTGCAGTCGCATGCAACGAGCAATGTCGCCAATGTCAGCCAAGTTGCGGCACTGGCAGCACTCACCGGCGGCCTTGAAGATGTTGCACGGATGCGTAACGCCTTCGATACCCGTCGGCAGTTAATGGTGGGCATGCTCAACGACATTTCTGGAGTTGTGTGCCCCATGCCAGAAGGTGCGTTCTACGCCTACCCACGCGTCACTGAATTACTCGGTCGGGAATACGGCGGCATCGTCTGCAATTCATCAGCTGAACTTGCGGCGATGATTCTCGAGCAGGCCGAAGTTGCGGTTGTGCCTGGTGAGGCCTTTGGAACTCCGGGATATCTGCGACTTTCCTATGCACTTGGCGATGACGACATTCGCACCGGACTAGCGCGCCTACAGAAGTTGTTTGCCTGAGCACGTTCGACCCACGGTCGACCCATGTTCGGCACTCAATCAGATGCTAACGCCGATGAAGACGGGCTCAGCCTGCAACTGCACTGAGTAAGTGCTCGCAACCGCATCTCGAATCGTTCGAGCCAGCGCCACAATTTCCGTGGCTGTTGCTTGACCACGGCCACCAGCCATGCCGCGCTCAATTTGACGAGCTCAGAATTCGCCACCGGCCATCGCGGTGCCGTGTCTGGTAACGCGTCTGCAACGGCTTTGGGCACCACCGGGTTGATGAAGAATGAACCGACACTCCAAGTGTCATGGTCTGCGTCGTCTAGCAACATCCCTTTCGTGGCGCGCAATGACATGACTGCAGTGCGCACGCTGAGTAGGTCAGCTGTTTCGCCGAGTGAACAATCAAGTGCTGTCGCGAGTTCCGGATAACGCACAGGGGCGCTGCTCGGGCTGCGGCTCAAACGGAAAGTGACAGTCAGCACGACCTGCTCAGGTGAACCGTCCTGACGTCGAGCGCTCTTGAAGACGCTTGTTCGGTAGCCGAAGCCACATTCCGCATTGGATAGCTCGCGCACAGTGCGAGAACTGCGATCCCATACGTGAACAGTCTCGATGAGATCTGACACTTGGGCGCCATAAGCGCCAACATTCTGAATGGGGGTTGCGCCGACCGTGCCAGGGATGCCGCTGAGACATTCGATTCCGGACCAGCCGCGCCGGACACATTCGGCCACAAACTCATCCCAATGAGCGCCAGCTCCGACTTCAACAATCACAGCTTCAGACGTTTCAGCAATGACATCCACATCGGCATTGCGCATCCAGACGACTGTCATGTCAATGTCTGCGTCGGTGACAACAAGATTGCTGCCACCACCAAGTGGCAGATAAGCGCTGCTTGATTCCTCAAGGTCCGCAAGGGTTTGAATCGCTTGCTCATAGGAGTCCACTGCCAGCATCCGTTGCGGAGCCCCACCTACGCGCAATGTGGTGAAACTCGCAAGTGGCGGAACCTGCCGAGCCGAAGCGACAGACGCAGACGCCGAATTGCCCACGCCACTGCTCATGTGCGCAGAGTACGCCGCATGCGCTTCTTTATCGGGGCTTGAGGATGTCCATGCGACCGCGATAGTGCTGCAAGATTCGGTCGTAGGTCTTTCGCGATTCGCGGTCGCGCAGTTCAGGGTCAGTGTCGTGATAGCCGTGGTGGCGTCCTTGAGTCACAGGCAACGCATCCCCTACCGCCCAGAACTGCGCAGATGTGCCGTAAGTGCCGACGTGCCAGTCCCGGATTTTCAGGGACCACTCGATATCTGCATTCCGATAAAACCGTGCTTTGGAATCTGGGGACACCATGCGTGCCACATTCGCACGAATCACCATCAGGTATGACAGCAAGACATCAACGCTGCCATCGGCATTCGTCACATTGCGCCAGTTGTCTGCCACATCGACATCTGCTCCACGCCAACCATCGGCAACGATGTCTGGATTTGCATCAAGGACCTCGCACAAGTGCGTGATTGCTGGACCCGAAACCACCGACGACGGATCAATCACGCAGTAGTACTCACTGCTGCAGCGATTCATGAGATCAACATGAATTCGACCCCAGTGATCCGCGACCGCAGAAAGATGCAGAACCGAGACACGAGCAGGATGCGCGCGAGCGAGACTTTCGGCCCAGTCGCCAACGTCATCTTGATTTGCAATGTCAACAATCAAGATTTGGTAGTCCACGGTCTCATGCTTGAGCAGGGCAGTCACACACGCGTCTGCGTCGGCCTGCCAACCATGAACCAAGACTGTAATGAGAACTTTCGCGGAAGCACCAAGCTCGCTGCCATCGCCGCTTGCGCGGTCGTGAACTATGAATTTTGGCGCTGGGGAGAGCGCGGGACCAGCCGCTGTGTCGGTGACTAACCAGCCCATCGCAAGTAACTCAGTGCGCAACTCGTCAGCCCGAGCAAAGTCCCGTGCTGCACGTGCTTGCTCGCGCGCCATCACGTATTCATGTGCAGTGACCGGCGGCGCAGCCTTGTCCGGGTTGTTCTGGCTCACGAGATTGACACACGCGCTTCGGCACGCGCCAACACTGTTTGGCCGTTAAAGATTACATTGATGGCGATTGTGGCCATTGCGGTACTTTCGTCAATCGCAGTAACTACGCCGCTGATGGTCAGTTCAGCCGAGTTTGGTTGAGCATCTTGGGGTGGCACCACAACTGGACGAGTAAAGCGAACCGAAAAGCTCTGCACCTTTTCAACACCACCAACGAAATCACTGATGACGCGTGCGGTGTGACCCATCGTGAGCATGCCGTGCGCGATGACACCGGGCAGTCCGACAGCAGCCGCCACCGCATCATCAAGGTGGATTGGGTTGTGGTCGCCGCTGGCATTGGCATACGCACGCAAGTCTTCTCGGGTGAAGTGAACAACCTGAGCAGGAATTTCTGCACCGACAACTAGCGTGGTCATGATGCAGATTCACCAACCGGACGAATCACGAGTGTTGTCCACGCAGTGCACACACGATTTAAATGGCTATCGTCGATTTCGCCACGTACTGTGACGATGGTGTTTCCAGCCAAAGATTTGACATCCTCAACAGTGGTGGTGACAGTGACAGCATCGCCAGCAACGAGCGGTCGGGTGTACTCGAAGCGTTGGTCGCTGTGAACCACGTGACTGAAATCCAAGCCGATGTCTGGGTCACGGGAAAGTTCGGCAGCACCATCCAAGGTCAAGACAATTGCATAAGTGGGAGCGGCAACCACATCTGAGAATCCAGCAGCATGCGCTGACGATTCATCAATTGTTGGGCCTTCGCTGAAGCCAACCGCTCGCGCGAACGCAATCAGCGATGCTCGTTCAAGCACCAGTGTCGGACCGGGTCCAAAAACCCGCCCGATGAGCTCAGGCGTGACGGCCACGGCTCAGCAGGACAGTTAGCGAGTTTCCTTGTGCACCGTGTGCGCATTGCAGCGCGGGCAGTGCTTGCGGAACTCGATGCGGTCAGGATCGTTGCGACGATTCTTGCGCGTGATGTAGTTACGGTCCTTGCACTCCTGGCAAGCCAGGGTCACCTTCGGGCGTAGGTCGTTCTTTGCCACCGGAGTTGTCCTCTCGTCGTCATGCGTTGCGTAGCGGAGGCCGGACTTGAACCGGCGACACAGCGATTATGAGCCGCTTGCTCTACCAGGCTGAGCTACCCCGCCCCTGCCGTGTGGTGCGCAATTGCGCCTCACCCGTCGAGCCCCCTTACGGAATCGAACCGTAGACCTTCTCCTTACCATGGAGACGCTCTGCCGACTGAGCTAAGGGGGCGGTCGTGCGGCGCATGAGGCTACACAATCGCCGCTGAGTGCACGCCATCGGTCCGCCTGCGTGGGCTCACGGGATGAACACTGACTGCACGCCCGAGACGGTGACAGTGCCCCCGGTGGATTTGGCGATTGCTGCCACATCCACTCGGCTACCCGAATCAAACTTGGCCGGATCCAAGATGACCCGATAAGCATCGGCATCGTCCACGCCAAGCACCTTCCAAGCGTTGGTGCCGCTGGGTCGCCAGACGAATGTGACTGTGCTCGGATCCATGGTGTCTAAGGTTGCACGGGCGTAATAGACCTTGACATTGGTGTCGTACCGCATGGAAAGAGTGACTTGGGTGGCTGCGGCAGTCGGCAAAGCGGCGAGTGCCTGCAACGCAACGCCTTTGCGCGCCGGCACACTGAACTTCACCCAGCCAGACTTATCCGATTTCACCGTTGACGACATGTTGTAGATGCCCTTGAACGATGTCGACGGAGACGACGTTTGGAATCGCACCGACATGGAACGGCCAGAGTTGTTGAAAGCAACGAGATATTCCAGTCGCTTAGCAGCATCGATGCGACTCGCCGCAAAAACTTGGTCATCGTCATATCGAGAAATCTGCGCTCCGGTGGCCAGCGCTGGGTGCGCTTGGCGAAGTGCGGCAAGAGCCTTGAACTTGGTGATCCACGAACCAGAAGTGATTTGCAGCGACGACTTGCTACCAATGGAGCTCATCCCAAGACGTGGCTCGGTCTGCCAGTCAAAGATTTGCGTCTTGAACATGTCTTGGCGTGCAGCCTTGTCGCCACCATCGCCCATCATGCCTACTTCGTCGCCGTAATAGACGACAGGAATTCCTCTCAACAAATAGAGCATGTCGTAGGCAAGCCCGGCCCTTGAAACTAACTCGTTGCTGAAAACACCAGACGCATCGAGCAAGTAACCGAGTCGACCCATGTCGTGGTTGTCGAGGAAAGTCGTCAATCCATAAGCGTTGGATGTCGTTGTTGTGTAGTCATCGTCATAGTTGAACAGATTCGCGATATCGGTGCCTGCCGTGTTGCCCGCCGCGTAATCAACCACTGCCTTTTGGAATGGAAAGTCCAGCACTGACGGCAAACCCTTGTTGCGCACGAATTCGCTTGTCACGGTGGCGTTGTTTTCATAGACCTCGCCGAATGCGTAAAGTCCTGGCATCTTCGCTGCAGTTGCCGCTTTGACCTTCGGCCACCAGCGCGTGAAGAACTTGTCGTCCACGTGCTTTGCGGTGTCGATTCGGAAGCCATCGACGCCATAGGTGTTCACCCACCAGGCAAAGACATCAACAAATCCGTCGACAACATTTGCTTTCTCAGTGAAGATGTCGTCGAGGCCACCGAAGTCACCCTGTTGGTACTGCTCCTTGTTCCCCCAGTCAGAAACATTGCCCCGGTTATGGAAATTCGTCATGTCATTGAGCCAGGCTGGCTGTCGCGATTCGGCTTCATCCGGGAAGGGGACGAATGGCGTCTTGGCGAAGGATGTGGAGATATCTAATTCGGGCACCTGGCTGCTGTTCTGCAAGTCCGTCAAAGAAATTCGGTTGCCCGCGGCATCCAAATAGGGCTTGGATGCGTTGGTCACGAACTTGTTTCCTTCTTCGTACCAGATGATGTCCGCAGTGTGATTCACGACAATGTCCATCACAACCTTCATGCCCAAGGTGTGCGCGCAGTCAACAAAAGTCTTGAAGTCGGCCTTGGTTCCCCAGTGTGGATCGATGTCCATGAAGTTTTCAATCCAGTAACCGTGATAAGCAGCACTGTCGCCTTGTACATATTTCTGCTTGAACGGTGGGGTGATCCACACGGATGTGAAGCCCAGGTTCTTGATGCGTGCCAATCCAGTTCCGGCGGTGCACGATGTTGCGACCTTTTTGGTCTTCGGGTCTGGCTCACCAAAGGTCAACCCTTTGAGGTCGCCACCGTGGTAGTACCCGGGACTGTAGATGTTCGTGCCCGTGTCAAAGTCTGGATCGTTGGCAGTGAACTGGGCATAGTCATTGGACGTTGAGGCATTCGCGTAACGATCGGTCATCACGAAATAGATGCGGTCGTTGGCGAATGAACTACGAACGGAGTTCGCCGCAAGGCCGGCGGCTTCGGCGGCAGTGGGTCCCGAAGCTGCTGCGGCAGTTGTGCCAAATGGCAGCGGTGCCTGAACTGAGAAAGCACCATCTGTGTTGGCTGCCCCGGACCGAAGCCATACTTCGCCGCCGGTGGCAATCAAATTGAGAT
>RGCY01000250.1 GCA_009918865.1 Actinomycetota bacterium | reverse complement strand
CACTCTCGGGAATGGACCTCTCAGATGTTCACTCGGCGGGGTATTGCTTCCAAGTGGACATGACTCGGCGTGTCTTCAGAGCCGGTCTGAAAATCCAAGAGCACCCCATCACGTTCATTGAGCGAAGGGCTGGTGCCAGCAAGATGAGCAATGCCATCGTTCGCGAAGCGCTCTGGCGCGTGACTCTCTGGGGAATTCTTGACCGCTTTTCGCGACGAAGGTCAAGCTGACTTTCGCGCGCCGCCATTACTCAGACGCGGATTACTCAAGGCCGGTCTTGAAATGTCAATCGCCGCATCGCCCATGGCATCTGCGGAGGGGCTGTCACCTGTGTGCAATGCCGCCAAACGTTCCGCTAGTAGTGCTTCCAATTCCGGCATGGAACGTCGCTCAAGCAAGATGTCCCAATGGCTCCGGCTGGTGCGGACCGCACGAGCAACAGGAGGCTGCTCACCGTTGCGCAAACCCACCGCACCGCAGCGACAGTCCCACACGACCGGTGGCTCTACATCCGTGGCCATGGGCACGGAAAATTCATGACCCTGTGGACAGGTGTACGAGTACGCCACCCGAGGCACGAGGTCACTTGCTCGCTGAATCAGGCTAGGCGCGGAACCGATGCGCATCCCTCGCAATGTTGGCTCAGACATGGTCACACCTCCGTCACAGGTTCACCGCTAGGTGCTGCTGGTGATGTCGCTCAGACGCAGCACACACGGCGTACCGTTCCCACAGTTGACCACAATGACACCTGATGCATATCCGATAATCAACATTATGACACTTTGCCACGCGGCCGGCCCTGTCTTTCCAGCCGCACCGACTCGTTACCCAACGCCTACGGGTCGTGTCGCTTAAGCGCTGCCCTAGGGTCGCGTGGTGATGTCGCGATGGTTGGTGAAGGCCGGGTTTGACATGCCACGAGCCTTTTGGATTATTTGGACTGGCTTGCTCATCAATCGCATTGGTGCCACGGTGCGAACATTCTTGGTCGTCTACCTGACTCAGGGCCGAGATCTCACAGTGGCACAAGCCGGGGTTGTGCTCACCGGGATGGGCGTAGGTGGCCTTGTTGGCACTCAAGTTGGTGGCGTGCTGGCTGACCGCTGGGGGCGTAGGCGCACCTTGGCATTGATGCTCGTGAGCTCAGGGGTATTCCTTGGGGTGCTCGGGACCGTGCGCACCTATCCCCTGCTCATGGTTGCTGCCATCGCAACCGGGCTCACACTAGATAGTTTTCGCCCAGCATCGCAGGCCCTCATGGTTGACATCGTCGGCCTGGATCGACGGCAGCGGGCCTTCGGTCTGCAATTTTGGGCAATCAATCTTGGATTCGCGCTGGCAGGAATCATTGGTAGCGAGCTGCTCAAGCACGGCTTTTGGCTGCTATTTCTAGTGGATGCACTTACCGGCATCGCCTACGCGGCAGTGGTTTGGTTTGGCATTCCTGAAGATCCGCCACGGGCTGTCGGTGGCGCGCGAGAGCCTGACTCGACTCGACCCCGGCCCGGCTTGCGTTCGGCGATGCGCGATCCAATTGTGGTGGGCCTTGCCGCAACATTGGTTATTGAGGGCTTGGTCTATCAGCAA
>RGCY01000249.1 GCA_009918865.1 Actinomycetota bacterium | reverse complement strand
TTGGCGTTGCAAATGCAGTCCCCGCACCAGCACCAGGTGGCCCAAACACTCCAACCGCTGACTCGAAAGACAACGTCTCCGTTGGTCTTACGCATACGTGCGTCGTTCGCGTAGATGGATCGCTCTGGTGTACCGGTGACAACAAAGCTGGGCAACTCGGCGACAACACCACTTCCTCGAAAGTCTCGTTTGTTCGTGTAGGCGTCGCTACCAATTGGTCCGACGTCACTGCTGGCAGCGCACACACCTGCGCAACAACGACCGCCGGTGCGTTGTATTGCTGGGGTTCCAACGCGAATGGCCAGCTTGGTATTGGCACGCAAGCACGAGCCCTCACACCCGTTCGCGTTGGTGCGCTCAACGGCTGGTCGTCGATCAGCGCGGGAAGCAACCACACGTGTGCAATTAATGCCAGAAAGATGTACTGCTGGGGCGCCAACGCCAATGGTCAGCTGGGCCTGGGCAACAACACGTCGAAAAATACCCCAAACCAGGTTGGCTCAGCAGAGAACTGGATTCATGTAGCCACTGACCCAGGCGCAAACCACACCTGCGCTCTGAACAACGCCGGTGGCGCCTCGCAAGGCAAGTTGTATTGCTGGGGCGTCAACACCAACGGTCAGTTGGGTGACAACACCCTTCTCACAAGAAACGCACCGGTGCAAATTGGCACCGCGACCGACTGGAAAGACGTAGCAACGGGCGCAGCGCACAGTTGCGCAATTCGCTCGTCGAGCAATACGACCTACTGTTGGGGCTCGAACGCTACGGGTCAGCTCGGTATCGGTTCTACCATTTCGAAGCAGGTGCCAACGCTCGTCACTGACGCAGCGGGTTCTGTTGATATTGACGCGGGCTCGGGTCGCACCTGTGCAACGAACGGCTCCGGCGTCAAGTGTTGGGGTAACGGGACGAATACGCCGACAACCCTGACCTTTGCCGCGCCAGACGGCAGTAACATTCCGCTCAGCACCATGGTCGAGGTTGGCGGCACGCACGAGTGCGGCATCACCTCTGGCCGACTTGCGCTGTGGTGCCGTGGCGGCAATGCATCCGGTCAGCTCGGCACCGGGAACACCACGACGGCGACCTCGCCAATCTTCATTTCGCGTACTGCACAAACGCTGTCGACCGCAACCCTGCCAACGCCGGAATACACGGACCTCACCTTCAGTATTTCGGGCGCGGTGGTCACCTCTTCGGACCTCGACGGGCAGATCACGTATGCCGTTGCTCCGGGCGAGCTTGACTGCAGCGTTTCAGAAACGGTCGTTACCATCAATGCCGCGGGCACCTGTAGCCTGGTTGCCTCGCAAGCGGGCGATGGACTCTACTCCGCGGCAACCCCACTTAGCTTCGATGTGAGCGTTGCCCAGTCGGTGTTGACCGCATCGATTGTTGCTGACGATCGTGATTACTCTCCTGGAAATACTGATGCCACTGCAACGTGCTCCGTCATGGGCGCACGCGAGGGTGACGACGTTGGCTGCGATGAGGGTTCACCAAGCTTCAGCACCGATCAGGCTGGGGTGCGCCTTGTCACCACCACCGTCTCACTCACCGGCGCGAAGGCAAGCAACTACACCCTCT
>RGCY01000248.1 GCA_009918865.1 Actinomycetota bacterium | reverse complement strand
CATAGATAGATGACTTGGAGAGTCCTGTGATGGATTTGACTTCTGGGAGTCGAAGAAGTTTGTGCTGGAGGTTGGTCATGATTTCATTGGTTATTATGAGCTTGGTTAATGCATTTACAAGAAATGAATAGAGGTATGCTTTCGACTGTGCGAGTTTCTTTGAATACTAGAATCCTTTTGTATCAGGCAAAAGAAAAGCGATGCCACGTTCAACAGGTTGTGCGCTTTGAGCTCGGTTTCTTCCCATTCCCCCACTGGGTCACTGCCAGCAGTGATGCCGGCACCTGTGCCGAAATGCAGACGACCTTGCGCAATCCAAAAGGTGCGAATTCCCACGGCCAACGCCGCACGCTTGGTGTCAGCATCAACCCAGCCGATAGCACCGCAATAGGGGCCTCTAGGTCCGTTCTCAACCTGCGCGAGGAGATTCACCGCACGCGGCTTCGGGCATCCAGTCACTGAGCCGGGCGGAAAGGTTGCCGCAAACATGTCAGACCACCCAAGGCCTGAACGCAAAGTTCCGGTGACTGTCGAGACGAGATGAACCAAGCCGGGATGCGACTCTGGGACAACCACGTCAGGAACATCCACACTGCCCGGTTCACACACTGCCGAAAGATCATTGCGAACTAAGTCAACAATCATGATGTTCTCAGCAATGTCCTTCTCCAGCATGTGCTCTTGGGTCACAGCAGTGCCCTTGATTGGTCGGCTTGTGATGTGAGCACCGGTGCGCTGCAGATACAACTCTGGCGACGCAGTCACCACCTGAACTCCAATTTTGGGAAGGTTTATGACCCCGGCATATGGCGCTGGATTTCCACGGGCAAGAAGAGATGCCAAGCCTGCAGTGTCAGCGCGGTCTGCGTCGGGTAATGCTGCAGTGAGAACTCGACACACGTTGCCTTGATAGATGTCTCCAGCAGCGATGTGCTCTTTGATGCGTTCGACTGCAGCGATGTAGTCGGCGCGATTGAGTGACGAGCGCCACGCATCGCGCGTGGGACCGCGCCACGCACCCGGAGGTAGTGCTGCCGGCCTCACCTTCGCGAATCGCGCGAATGTTGGAGCACCTTCGTAAGTGACACAAACTGCCCACCAGCCGGCAGTGTCAAGGCAACCAGGATCGTCTGTGACATCCGTGAGGTCCGTTGCGAGCGAGCCGTCAAACCAGGCATACGGGCGCGCGCTGCTCACAGCGCGTC
Organism: Actinomycetota bacterium; assembly: GCA_009918865.1. Lineage (GTDB taxonomy): Bacteria > Actinomycetota > Actinomycetes > S36-B12 > UBA5976 > RFTO01. The sequence continues at coordinate 386 of RGCY01000248.1, read as the reverse complement.
ACCTTAGCCAGCGCGGCGGCGTCTACGGCATGCGGAAGAGCAGCGCACCATCGGCGACCATGTCAACCAATGTGCGGGGGAAAACTTCCGACATTGGGGTGCTTTGCGAATCCCAAGTGCAACGTGCCGCAACGCTGCGAGTGGCAGTCTCACCGGCGTGCAGACGTGTCAGGTCCGACACACTGCCGCTAAGCGATGTGAGCCACTGCTCACCGCGTGCGTCGAGAATCTCGCACGCAAACCACGCGCCGTCCACCAGCAGTTCCTGCTCGATGACCACGGGTCCGCCGAATGCTGCATCCAGACCCTCTGAGTTGCTGATGTGCACCGTGGTGTCGTACTCCGCAACAAAGCGTTCGTTCTCCACGTAAGCGCGAAGTTGTATC
>RGCY01000247.1 GCA_009918865.1 Actinomycetota bacterium | reverse complement strand
AAAAACGCGTAGTCATAATCGGTAGCATGAGCCAACCTACACCACCCATCACCCCCAAACCGGCCAAGTTGCCGCACCGCAGCCCGCTACGAGACGAGGAAAAGGTGCTGGAACTACTCATGAAAACCCGGTCCGTGACGCTCACCGCGCGCCTCTTGGGCATCGCCGCACCTCGTCTGAGCGCATGGCTCCACCGTGAAAAACGCCGTGCGTGGTGGCTCAAGACCAAACAGGAGTGGCAAAAGGAACTCGCGAGGGAGCGACAGCGCCGCTACCGCGCCAAGCGCGCCTCACGCAAGGTCTGATCCATAAAACGGGCACGCGGCCCTCGTTTTTGTGCAAAATCACAGCAAGAAAGTGCCGCTTCTGGCCTGTGTAGCACAGCCGCGCCGGATACTTACCTTTGCCTACATGATGCAAATCCTTGAAAATGCTCAGACTGCTAAATCAGAATACTTTTCCGGGGGGTCCCGTCACACTTATAGGCCAGAGGTGTGCCGTGTTCTTTTTTCACGGGGGGCGGTCGATGTGACCCCCACACTTCTTTCCGGCAAGACACGATAGGCCGGTCCAACCTAGCAACAGGGCTCATTCAGGTTGGCCGGTCCACTGAGGCTGAAAACCTCGGGTCAACCCTCCAAAGGGAACCCGCGTAGCACTTTCAAGTCACCGTCGTGAGACAAGGACCCCAACGCTGCGAAGCGCGGTCTGGTGCAAGTGCAACGCTGAATCTTCGGGAACCAATGTGTGAACGCCGCTAGTTTGATCGGGGGCGCCGCCGCACACAGGGCAAGACTAGCAAGCCGTTGATGTCCACAGGTGACAAGTTCACCGCAGGACGTAGACGTGGCGCTAGAGTGTGCAGATGCGGAAAACATTGGGATGGTAACGTCGGCGCTTACTTTGTAGGCAGTCGCGGACGCCGTAGTTCAGGCAGTACGGTGCTAGTACAGGCTGTACCGCGCCATGCAACGCTGTTTGGTTGCATGGCGCATCCGCAAAACGCTGCAAAGCGAGTCACCGACATTCCCGAGCGCGCCCTTGAGCAGGCGCGAATGGCTAGTTGAACGCAAGCGCTAGGTGTCAGTCTCGCGTGAAACTCTCAGCAATGGGAGTTGCGTTAATCAACTAGGCATCGAACTATGCAGTTCGCGCTAGATCGTGAACTGCTCTACCTCCACTATCACGGATCTTACTGGTGTACAGTTGTACATGACCACACGGCCTGTGTCACACAGACGGATAAGCAGCAGGTACGCAGTTCCAGTCAACACGATGGATACTCTGGAGGCATCTGTTACGCGCGAAACCGCGTGGCAGATGTTCTTTTCTGCCCGGTGTCGTCCCGCGAGGGGCCGCACGCATCTGTTTCATGGCTTTATGGAAGGGCACAGTGATGTGGCGTAGGGTCCGTGATCGAGATGTCAAGTAAGACCGACACGCTGCCCTGTCCTCTACTCAGGGCACCGAAGTGGTTACACAATAGAGTGCAAGGCCGACAGAAGGGGGGTGAGCCAAGTCTCCTGTTTGGTTCACTCCCCTTCTGTCGTTTATGGCCGTTTTGAGAGTTGGCTCACCGCACGTTCAAGCC
>RGCY01000246.1 GCA_009918865.1 Actinomycetota bacterium | reverse complement strand
GTCGCAGTCGCGTAACCGGTGAACGGTACGATGCCGTTGGTTGCGTTGTAGGTAGCAAACTCGTTGCCATTAGTAGTCACGCGAGCCAAGAGACCCGTAGTCGCGGGTGACAAGGTTGGCGCAGTGGTAAATTTTACGAAGTTGCTTGCCGTGCCAAACGTACCCGTGACGTTCAGAGTACCACCAGCATTGCCGGTAAAAGTCGAGAAGGTCAGCGCCGAAGAACCGGTGCCACCGTTATTCAAGGTGCTTGCCCCTTGGTCGGCAACAAATGCCCCAGCCGTTTCCGTAGAGTTGTTGGCAATGAAGTCGAACGTGCCGCCTTGCAGGGTCACCGCACGGCCTGTGAGACGGTTGGCAGTGTTGGTACCGCTATTGTCGAGGCGGAGAATCGCGCCACTCTGTACGAGGTTCGCCGCGCCGGAAGAGTTGGTCGTAGCCGTGCCACTAAGGATTAAGGTACCTTTATGAATCTGGTAGCCACCGCTACCACTGATTGCCCCCGTGATCGGCGTGCTGATGTTCATGGTGCCTGCACCGTATTTGTCAATCTGGAAGAGCGCACCGGTCTGGCCGCCGCTCCAGTTGATGTCACCTTCCGCGTTGAACTGAATACGATGCGTACCGGTGGATGTCAGGAGGCCGGTGAGGTTTAGCGTACTGCCCGTGCGCGCCCCAATGGTGGCGTCGAAGGGATGGGCGATGCCACCCGAGTAGGTGTTTGTCCCAGACACGTTGTCCAGCATGCCGCCAAAGTTGATGCCGCCGTTGAGGATGTTCGCTGTGTTTTGCAGGTTCAACGGATTGCTAACTGTGACGCCACCAGCCAGTTGCAGTGCCGCACCGGTCACGCCAGCCGCTGGTGAGATAAAGATCGTTCCGGTGCCCGCAGGGCTGGTGAGCGCGCTGTTATTGATCAAGACAGCACCTTGGTTGATGTTCAGGGCACCACTCCAGCCAGTGTTGGATGCATTGATGAGCAGAGTGCCTGCTTCGCCCTTGTTCAGGGCCGCAGTAGCGGCGGTGAGACCAAACGCACTGTTCAGAGTCAACGTATTGCCAGCCGACACCTCGATAGCGCGTGTGTTGGAGGCCGTCGTCAGATCAATCGTGCGCGAGGTCGCGAACGTCCCTGTGGCACGGAAAGTAGAAGTAGGCGTCGTGCCGGAGGTGGGATTGAGCCGCACTTGGTTTGAGGCCGTTCCCAACTGGCCGTCGCTGCTCACCGAAACCACCCCACGCTGGATATCAACGTTGCCTGTGAAGTCGTTGGTTGCATTGCCAAGCACTAAGGTGCCGTTGCCAGTCTTGGTCAGCCCGGTCCCGCTCAGCTTGCCCGTGACATACAACCCTTGCGTCACATTGGAAGCCGTGCCTGTAGCCACACTGTAGGTGGGCGTACCGCTTAACGTAGCATTTTGGGTCACCTGCAGACCATACCCGTTGTTATTGGTCACGTTGAGCCCGGTCTCAAAATTCGAGATGCTGGACGGAGCAATGATTTTGTTAGACGCTTGTGCAAATGGCAGAGTACCGCCAGCGCGTCCCACCGTGATCGTGCCCACACCAGAGCCAAAGGTGACACTTCCCACGGAGATGGTCTCTACGAAGCCATCACC
>RGCY01000245.1 GCA_009918865.1 Actinomycetota bacterium | reverse complement strand
GGCTATGTGCCAACGGACCCATGCATCCTTGACCCACAGTCCGACCCTTCCTGCCCCGGCTACATCCCACCGGCTGCGGACTCATCGGTCGTTAGGTACACGCGCTACGACTTCGGGGGCAAGACGCACTACTACGCGTACTTCGGCTCAGCCTTGAGCTTCAGCCAAGCCAAACTTTGGGCCGAGACCAACACCTTCCGTGGCGTCACAGGTCACCTGCCAACGATCACTTCAATGGGCGAAAACGACGCGATGGCGAACCTCGCCAGCTCGATTGAAAGCAATGCGTGGCTTGGTCTGGAAGACACCACACATAGCTACTCCGGAGGTGCGTCACCTTCGCGAACTTGGCGGTGGACGGCCGGTACTGAGAACGGCACCGAAATCACTTCGTGTACGGATTGGGTTGACTTCGAATCCTGCAGCGGTGCGGGCGCATACTCCAACTGGTACTCCGGGGAGCCAAACAACTCGGGTGGCACTGAGGCAGTAGGCGAGTTCTACGGATTTGCTGGCCAGTGGAACGACGTCACAGACGACGGGCGCACGAATGGCGTCATCGTGGAGTACACGCTGGACTCAATTGCCCCAGCCGAGGATGTTTCGAACCTCGCTTTTGTTCCTGGGAACTCAACTAGCGCACCTGACGCCCCAACTGCTGTTTCTGCAATCGCTGGTGATGGCGAGGCCAAGGTCTCGTGGACCGCTCCGGCCAACGATGGCGGTGATGCGATCACTGCGTACAAGGCAACCGCGTCAAACGGTGAGTTTTGTGAGACTGCTGTTGGCGTCTCGGAGGACTTCTACTCCTGCACCATCACGGGTCTGGACAACTACACCGATGTGACCTTCACGGTGGTGGCAACCAACAGTGTTGGTGATTCAGTTCCTTCTGAGGTCAGCGACTCTGTTGTCCCTCACACGTCGGAGTTCCAGGTCTGGGTGCGCAACCCACTGCTGAAGTACGGTCAAAGCACTGATGTCTATGTCTTCGGTGCACAAGACTTCGACAGTGTGTCGTTGCGAATTGGACTCGACACGACCACCTTTAAGCCTGACGCAAGTGGCACGTACAAGACGAGTCACACAGCAGACCCGAACAATGGCTGGGACCGCATTGGGTTTGTTAGCGTCAAAGCAACTTCTGTGACGATGGAAGCAGACGGAACAGTCACCAGGACCTATGCGAACGGCATGATCAATATTCCGCGCTCATACGCGACGAACCGCGTGCGTGCGTTCGGCGCGGTAAAGATTGCTTCTCGCGCAGTGCCCGAAGGTAAGACTGTGTCCTACCAAATCAACGGCACCGAGGTCTGCACGGCGGATGCTGACGACAAGGGGCGCACATCGTGCCTGTTCGAAGCGCCAGAGACCGAGGGTGACTACACAATCGATACCTGGATTGGTGACACGCTCTACGCCTCCAACACCTTCACCGTGTTCACCAAGGGCAACGCAGTACCCCAGTAAGTCGAAAGAGCGTGCGCAAGCGTTGCGCAAAGGAATCGACCAGCCACACATCGTGGCTGGTCGATTCCTTTTGAGCCACACATCATCGCGCAGTCGGCGCACGACAATGTGACTAGATGCTGCGACATCTGCAGCTCGTGCGGTTGCCAGATGACACTTAGGCTGTGCACATGCCGG
>RGCY01000244.1 GCA_009918865.1 Actinomycetota bacterium | reverse complement strand
CATGTTGCCATCGCTGCCCTCTGCTATCGGGCCCGGGCCACAAGTGCTCTGCGCGAGGGCAATCTCAGTGATGGTACCTGCAGTCGTGATACGACCGACCTTGCCGGCGGCCTTCTCGGTGAACCAGAGGCAGCGGTTACCCGCGCCGTCTGGGCCCTGAGCGATGCCGTACGGCTGACAAGCCGCCGTCAGACCTGTGCTGAACTCAGCGTCAATGACGCCTGCAGTCGTGATGCGCCCGATCTTGTTGGCGGACTGCTCTGTGAACCAGAGCTTGCCGTCAGGTCCGGCGCAGATAGACTGCGGGAAGGTGGTTGGTCCGACTGCAAACTCGGTGATCACGCCAGCAGTGGTGCAACGACCGATCTTGCCGCTGGCGTTCTCACAGAACCAGAGATTGTTGTCGGGACCCACACAGATGCTGGTGGCTCCGCAGTTCGCAGTTGGAATCGGGAACTCTGTTACCACGCCTGCAGGCGTGATGCGGAAGATGTTGTTCCCGTTCGTGCCGGCAGGCGGCTGGACGGCCTGATTCTCGGTACCCCAGATGTTGCCATCCGGGCCAACGCAGAGGGCGAACGGGCGGTGGTCGTCATCTGCATTGAATGCACCGTTGTTGATCTGGATCGGAGCGCTCTGGCCACAGTTGCCATTGACGAACTTCGCGACGCTGTTTGAGTAGAACTGCGCTACCCACACATTGCCGCCACTGTCTTCGACAATCCCACTGGGAGCCAGATCAACCAGCGCCTGATTCACTCCAGTGAACCCTGGAGCGTCTACTCTGAGCGTCACAGCCTGTTCACCCAATGTTGAGTTGTTGGCCAGCAGACAATTCACAACACCCACGTCCTGAGTTCCAGCCAGACCTGAGACCGTGCCTTGCGGCCCCATTGCAACGGCTTGCTGTCCAACCACTGAATCACGAGAGATTCCCTTGGGGTTGGACTGTTCGTGCTGAATGCGAATAAGGGTCTGGGTCCCTCGATTACCGAGGCCAGTCCCCGTTCCATTGCCCGTTGCGATGACGCCCAGACGGTTTACGTTCGTCTCGGTGAACCACATGTTGCCATCCGATCCGCGACCGATGCCATACAGACCGACATCGCCGACATTTCGGTTGGTAACGTCATACTCGATGGTATTGCCATTGAAGTCCATGCGGCCGATCTTCTGAACGTTGGTGCCAGGCTCAGTGAACCAGAAAACGTCCGCGTTTTTCTCGCGTGCGATATTCGTAGGTTGCGCATTCGTCGTGGGGAAGGTGTACTCGTTGAAGCCTGTCGACGCATTGGTGAAGTTAGGTGCGTTCGTGGCATCAACAAAGGCACCGTTATTGTCACTTTCGAACTTCCCTATCTTGGTGCTGTTCTTCTCCGTGAACCACACAGCACCACCGCCCAACTCGGAATCGATTCCATAGGGTTGCGAATTGAGGGTAGGAATGGTGTAGGCGGCTTTAACGAAGTTGTCCGTGGTGCCGTTGGTAACTGTATTTGCAATCGCCACGATCTGGTTGGTGCCAGGGCACGTAACGAGAATCGTTGGCATGAACTGTGAGTTCGGTGGGGGCGTAGGTCGACTCGGCGCGCACACAGCAATGGCCTGCGGATGAGAGCCGGCGGGGAGGTTGAATGAGGCTTGCTCGGT
>RGCY01000243.1 GCA_009918865.1 Actinomycetota bacterium | reverse complement strand
CTCGTTGCACCTTGGTTGTCAGCAATCAACGGGTTGTCCGCGATGAAGATCCAGCGACCATGGGACGGCCGTACTACGCGACAACGACAGTTTTCGTTACCGCCGCGGACTGGCCATGGCGTGTCACCGCAACGATTGACACTTTGTAAGCCGCCGTGTGTCCAAGGCCGCTAAACCGTGCACTGCGTTTGTTTGCCTTGACCCTGATGCGCTTGACTACTGACCCTCCACTGAGTACCGAAACAACATAGGAACTGATTTTCGATCCGCCGGAGTACTCCGGCGGGTTCCACGAAACTGAAAGTTCGCCAAGGTCAGGAGACTTAGCGGTCACTGATGTGACCGGAGTGCTGGGTGCCCCCTTGACTAGAAGGCGAACCCCTGCCTTTCGCATGCTTCCTTTGACTCGCAAGCTGTAACTGCCCGATGCAGTGGCGCATACTCGAAGTGTGGCCTTTCCATTGCGGTTGGTCTTGGCCTTGAGTTTTGCGCCGCATCGACCGTGAGCAGCGCCCTTTGGAGGAACGATAGAAACAGTGGTGGAGATGCCTTGCGGCTTTTGTCGGGCGAGCGTCTGAGCATTTGTCCCGACGAGGACGCTCACGGGAATGTTCACACCTTCGCCATACGCCGCTCTGACATCTGTCGCAGAAAGGGTCACCACGGGAACATAGGGCAGCGTAACCACGCCACCAAGTTCGCCACTTGCGCTCTGAATCACAACGCCATCGTTGTACTCGACACTAACCTGGCGGCAGCCAAGTGGATTTCCGTATCCCCAGAAAACTGCAGCCCCGTCCGATTCAGTGGTTGCCTGATAAATCGTGTTGTAGTTGGAGTCCCAAACAGACTCGGTTGTGCGAGAGTAGCCGTAGGTTCCGCTATCTAAGTCAATCGAACTGGTCAGTGACGTTGTCGCCTCACCATCGACGTATCCACCTTCGTAATATCCGCTAACCCAATTCCAATTTTCGTCGTAGTAGCCATCAACCCAAGTGGCTTGGTCATCCCACACTTTGCCGTCACACGTTGACGACAGTGTTACGACAGCTCCCGCAACGCCTCCGCCATCGGGACCCACAACCTGCACAATTTCTGCATGGCTCGGGGCGTTAGCCAAGGTGACGCGAGTTCCGGAGTTGTCGAGCGAAATTGTCCACCGACCTGAAATCGTGTCACCGGACGCCATTTGTCCAGCGGTAATCGTCAGGATTGCATCACCTGCAGGTGCGTAGGGAAAGGTGATGAGACCGTCAGCGGTGAGGCCGTAGGTTCGAGCGGAGCGCGCGCTGCCATCACTCATGCGCCATGAGACTGCGCCCCCAGTAATAGGTGCGCCGCTCTCATCTTGCACGTAGACGTCTTTTGGTCCGAGCCCTGTTCCTGCCATTGCAGGAGAAATGCCTACTGACAGCAGCACCACGAGTAGCGCCGTCACGGTTGCTCGAATGCGAAGTCTCATGCTTCCCCCTGCGGTGGTGCGTGCGTAGTGGCCACAACAATAGCCATTCATTGATCGTTTGCTTACCCCTGGTTGACATGACGGGGCCTCGAAATCGGTGGAGCCCTTCTCGGGGCCGAGACCGGTCGTGACTAGTCGGGCTCAGATTTTGACCGTGACATCCATGAGGTAGCTCGTTGCACCTTGGTTGTCAGCAATAAAGGCCCAGCGGCCATG
>RGCY01000242.1 GCA_009918865.1 Actinomycetota bacterium | reverse complement strand
CTATGGATTCCCCATTGACCTCACTTTAGAAATGGCCGCAGAGCGCGGGCTAGAGGTGGACCGCGATGGCTTCACCGCATTGATGAAACAGCAGCGTGAACGCGCCAAGGCGGATGCAAAGGCTCGCAAAACTGGTCTCACAACTGTGAAGGCGTATGCCGATGTCATGGAGCGCGCGGGCGCGACCACTTTCACCGGCTATTCCGAAACCACAACCGAAGCCCAGGTCAATGGGTTATTGCGCGATGGTGCGGAAATTGCAAGTGCCACGCCCGGTGAACATGTTGATGTCATTCTTAGCCGCACCCCTTTCTACGCCGAAGGTGGTGGGCAGCTGGGTGATCACGGCGTGATTGACCTCGCCAATGGTGCGCGCCTTGAAGTGTGGGATGTTCAAACGCCAGTTCCAGGTGTGTATGTGCACCGAGCGACGGTGATTGAAGGTGAGGTCAATGCCGGTGTGGACGCAATTGGTCATGTTGACATTGCCCGACGAAGTGCCATAAGTCGAGCTCACACAGCAACCCACATGCTGCACAAGGCGTTCCGGGAAATCTTGGGTGACACCGCTACTCAAATGGGTTCAGAGAACTCACCAGGCCGGCTGCGTTTTGACTTTCCCAGTCCGCAGCCTGTTCCGGATGTCGTGCTGGCTGATGTTGAGCATCGAGTCAACGAAGTCTTGATTCAAGACCTACACGTCAACATTGAGACCATGAGCCAGGAAGCCGCGCGCGAGATTGGTGCCATGGCGCTCTTCGGTGAGAAGTACGGCGAAACTGTGCGTGTTGTCAGCGTGGGGGATTGGGCGCGCGAGTTGTGCGGTGGTACCCATGCGCATCGATCCGGTGAACTCGGTGTTGTGAAGTTCCTTTCCGAGGGTTCCATCGGCGCTGGCGTGCGTCGCGTTGAGGCCCTCGTTGGGGTTGATGCCTATCGTTTTCTCGCAACTGAGCATGTGTTGCTGGCGCGCATTAGCGAGATGGTGAAGGCACGCCCTGAAGAACTACCCGAGCGCATTGACGCGCTGCTAACGAAAGTCAAAGACCTTGACCGAGAGCTTTCGAAGTTCAAGTCTGCGGCGTTGTTGTCGAATTTGGATGACATTGTCTCCGCTGGAATTGACACACCACGAGGCAAGGCATGGGTGTTCGAAGCGCCGGCCGGGCTCACTGCGGATGAAGTTCGCGAGTTGGTGATGAACATTCGCGGTCGGGCAGGACAAGCACCGGCAACCGTGTTTGCGGCATCGGTCGGCGATGGCAAGGTCACGATGGTCTGTGCCGCCACAGCAGCAGCCGTCACGACAGGTGTGTCCGCGAATGATGTGCTGAAAGCGGCGGCACCACATATTGATGGTCGTGGTGGCGGTAAGCCTGATCTGGCTCAAGGTGGCGGTTCCAACCCCACTGGCATTGCCGCTGCTCTGCAGGCGGTCACTGCTGCGTTGTTGGGCTGAGCCTGAGCCCAGCATTGTCGCGTTACCTTCATAATCAAGCCATGTCCTCATCGGATTTGCCGGTGCGCCTGGCCCTCGACCCCGGAGCAGTGCGAGTTGGGGTTGCGCGAAGTGCTGGCAATCTCGCATTCCCGGTGGGCGTGGTCCAACGCGGTGACGCTGACATAGCGGAAATCGCTGCGCTCGCAGTTGCGAACAACGCGGCGGAAGTGGTGATTGG
>RGCY01000241.1 GCA_009918865.1 Actinomycetota bacterium | reverse complement strand
CCGCTGGTGAAACCTGGCGGCCGCTTGGCTGTGCTCAAGGGGGAGTCGGCTCCCACTGAGGTTGCTGACGCGGCCACCGAGCTGCAGGCTCGAAGCATCAATCTCGCCGATGTAAAGGTAGAAACTGTTGAAGCCGCCGGCAGCCAGGCGACCCTCATTGTCATACCCCGTGCCGACAGACAAGGATAAGCCCGTGACCTCAGACACCGATGTTCCACGTGGAACATCCCTGCCAGAGAACTCGCCGGCAGCAACGGGAGTTGAGCCGCAAAGCGCAGCAATTCCAAGCCCGGCCATTGAATCGCCCTTGCTTCAAGCCGTGGCTACCGCCGTGTCATTGAAGTCTGGAAACTTCAAACTGCCCGTACCAGCAGAAACCCGAATCCTTTGCGTGGCCAACCAAAAGGGTGGGGTTGGCAAGACCACATCCACAGTGAATATTGCTGCGGCGTTGGCCTTTGGCGGCTTGCAAGTCCTAGTAATTGACCTTGATCCTCAGGGCAATGCCTCGACCGCCTTCTCAGTGGATCACCACACTGGCACGCCTGGCACCTATGAAGTTGTGGTTGACCAAGCGCCAATCGCAGACGTGGTGGCGGAAACTGCCATCCCCGGGTTGGTCTGTGTTCCCGCCACATTGGATCTTGCTGGTGCCGAAACCGAGTTGGTGTCAGCAGTAGCCCGCGAGCAGCGGCTGCGCAAGGCAATTTCTGCTTATGCCGAAGCTCGCGCCGAGGCCGGTTCTCGCCTAGATTACATTCTTATTGACTGCCCTCCAAGCCTTGGGCTCTTGACAGTGAACGCGTTGACGGCTGCTCAGCAGGTGTTACTGCCTATTCAATGCGAGTTCTACGCACTTGAAGGCGTGAGCCAACTGCTGAAGATTGTTGATCTCGTTGGTCGAGAACTGAACCCAGGCTTGACCGTGGGGCAGATTCTGCTCACCATGTTTGATGCCAGAACTCGCCTTTCACAGCAGGTGGCGGAGGATGTGCGCACCCACTTTGCAGAGCAGGTGCTCAATTCGGTGGTTCCCCGCTCGGTGCGCGTTAGCGAAGCTCCGTCGTTTGGGCAGACGGTTGTTGAGTATGACCCTGGCTCATCGGGGTCACAGGCTTATATCGAGGCGGCACGCGAATTGGCCGAACGGATGGCTAGCTGATGGCACCGCAAGTGCGTTCCCTCGGCGTGGCTGGGGATAGCTCCCTGCGTGTTTCCACAAGTTATCCACAGGCTGACGAGACCGTGGGCACTTGCACATCAATCCCAGGGAAAGGTTGATAGGTGATGGTGGCAATGAAGCCAAATGGCCGTTCTGGAGGTCTTGGTCGCGGACTTGGTTCGCTGTTAGCGAACACCAGTACGGAAGTCCCTTCCCAGAAGACCGAAGGTTCGGCTGATCAGGCAAGCACAAGCGAGGCGACCGCAGTGTCCGGTGCTCGCTACGCAGAATTGCCAATCGACGCCATTCGTCCGAACCCACGACAACCGCGTGCGGTTTTTGACCAGGAAGCATTGGATGAACTCGTTCACAGCATCAAAGAAATTGGTCTGTTGCAACCTGTTGTTGTGCGGGCACTCGGTTCAGATAAATTTGAATTGGTTGCAGGTGAACGCCGCCTTCGCTCATCAAAGATTGTGGGTCTTACTCACATTCCTGCAATCATTCGCGAAACGGCAGACGCCGACATGCTTCGCGATGCACTGCT
>RGCY01000025.1 GCA_009918865.1 Actinomycetota bacterium | reverse complement strand
CATCGCGCTCGTTGACTTCCGCATCACCGGGTGCAGGACAACCGACAAACCACGAAGCCCCTCACACACAGTCGCCAAGACCGTACCCACGCGTGCCATTGCCTCATCCGTGCCGGCCTTGGCAACCTTCCAAGGTTCTTGCTCGGTGAGGTAAAGGTTCAACGCGTCAACAAAGTCCTTCATGGCAGCCAGAGCGGTTGCAAACTCAAAGCGATCCACGGCTGCATCCGCAGTTTGAACAGCGGCATGCCACTGCTGTGCGAGTGCGCGTTCAACATCCGTTGGCGCACTAGCCGGCAACTCGCCGTCAAAGTAGCGCTCAACCATTGCGGTTGCCCTTGAGGCGAGATTTCCTAGCCCATTCGCGAGTTCGTTTGTGTAGCGCGCAGCCATGTCTTCCCAAGAGAATGAACCATCCGAGCCAAAAGCAATTGCGCGCAGGAAGTAGTAACGGAATGCATCGGAGCCGAAGGTGTCCACGATGTCACTCGGTGCGATGCCCGTGAGTTTTGACTTACTCATCTTTTCGCCACCAACAAGCAGCCAACCATGTGCAAACACTGTGCCAGGCAACTCAAGGCCGGCAGCCATCAGCATCGCTGGCCAAATCACCGCATGGAAACGCAGGATGTCTTTGCCAACCAAATGCACATCCGCCGGCCATGTCTTGGCAAAAGTGCTCGCACCGGGTTCACTTTCATCACCCAAGCCGATGGCAGTCGCATAGTTCAAAAGCGCGTCAAACCACACATAAACCACATGCTCGCTATCCCAAGGAAGTGGGATTCCCCAGTCGAATGTGGAGCGAGAGATGGAGAGGTCTTTGAGGTCACCGCGCAGGAACGACATCACTTCGTTGTAAGCACTTCGCGGCTGGATTGCATTCGGATTGGCTTCATAGTGAGCGATTAAGCGCTCGCGAAACTCTGAGAGTTTGAAGAACCAGTTACTTTCGTTGAGCGTCTCCACCGGCCGACCATGAATCGGGCAGCACTGCTTACCCTCATACTCACCCGTGCCAGGTTGTAACTCATCGGCAAGTTTGAACTCTTCACAACCGACGCAATATGGACCTTCGTATCCTCCGAGATAGAACCAACCTTGCTCGTGCAACGTGGACATGAACTTCTGCACTCGCTCAATGTGGCGCAGTTGCGTGGTTCGGATGAAGTCATCATTTGCAACATCAATCGTCTTCAGCACCGGGAGCCACTTTTCTTCAACCAACCGGTCCACCCACGCTTGTGGGGAAACATCGTTGGCTTTGGCGGCTGCCTCAACTTTCTGCCCGTGCTCGTCAGTGCCCGTGAGATACCAAACTTCTTCGCCACGCATTCGGTGCCAGCGGGTGAGCACATCGCCAACCATGGTTGTGTAGGCGTGGCCAATGTGTGGGGCATCGTTTACGTAATAGATAGGCGTGGTGACATAGAACGCCTTAGCCGCTGACATGGCGGACATCCTAGGGATGAGCGGAATCTGGGCGTTCGCGCTTGGCTGCTAAGACCAGGTCATAGACGGTTTGTCTGGGCATACCAATCGCTTTCGCGACCGCCGCTGACGCGGCACTTGCTGATAAGCCTGCTGCCTGTTCTTCCAAAACTCGATTCACAATGTCAACATCACTGAGATCTGCAGCAAGCGGTGCACTCCGCCCCGCGAGCACCACCGTGATTTCACCACGTGGCTCCACCACTAGAAAGTGTTCACGCACTTTCGCAAGTGAGCCACGCTGTACTTCTTGATGAGTCTTGGTGAGTTCACGACACACCGCGCATTCACGGTCGGCACCAAACACTGCGATGCAATCCTGCAGTGAGTCAAGCAATCTGTGTGGTGCTTCGAAGAACACCATCGCACGCCGTTCATCTTTGAGAGACTGCAAGTGCGTGGTTCGCTCACCCGAGCGCCGCGGCAGGAATCCTTCAAAGGTGAAACGCTCAACTGGTAGCCCACTCACGGCCAGCGCCGCAGTCACTGCAGATGGTCCAGGAATGACATCGACATCAAACCCGGCAGCGATTGCCAAAGTGACTACGCGATGTCCCGGATCGCTCACAAGAGGCATGCCGGCATCACTGACAAGCAGAACCGTTTGACCCTCGGCGATGCGTCGCACAAGTTCGCCAGCGCGGTCGCCCTCATTGGCGTCGTAATAAGACAGCATCGTTCCCGACACCCGAACGCCAAGAACGGCTGCCAAGTTCAGCAAACGACGCGTGTCCTCTGCAGCCACCACATCCGCGCTTTGCAGCATCTCAATCAATCGCGCAGACGCATCTCGACTATTGCCAATCGGAGTCGCTGCAAGCACAAGGCGACCGGTCACGGCATCTATTCTTGCGTGTTATGGGTCAGCAACCGTGGCAGCCGGCAACCTCTGCTGCCTCGACCGACTCGGGCTCAATCGCAGCCGGTGCATTAGCCGCAGGCGCGCCTGCGCACACGGCCGCGAACCCAGCGGCCCAAAATTCGAACTCAAATGCACTCGCCACAAGCCTGATTGAACGCCTGCACCCAGCGCGTGGGCCTTGGGTGCAGGGATGGCGAAGTTGGGTGATGCCGGTAGCCGCAACTTTGGCTGGGGCTGCGTTGCGTTGGCCGGCACTCGGACGACCCAACTCGCTGGTCTTTGACGAGACTTACTACGCCAAAGATGCCTACTCCATGCTCAGGCACGGCGTGGAGTGGAACTGGATGGACAATGCCGATAAAGCCATCATCGCCGCCAAAGGCAACACCGCAGCCATCGATGCTCTCTTTAAAGACTCGCCCGCCTACATCGTGCACCCACCAGTAGGCAAATGGGTCATCGCCATAGGTGAGCACCTGTTTGGGATGACTCCATTCGGCTGGCGGTTCATGACTGCGTTGTTGGGAACCCTGCTGGTATTGCTCACTGCAAGACTTGCATTACGCCTCACGAGGTCCCCGGCGATTGCTGCTGGGGCTGGGCTCTTCCTTGCCGTTGACGGTCTCGCGATTGTGCTGAGTCGTACTGCCATCTTGGATGGCATCTTGGTTTTCTTCGTCGTTGCCGCGGTCTTGTGCATTGTGAAAGACCGTGATGCAACGCGTGCGAAATTGGCGACCGCGTTACGCGCGCAAAGCCACCCAGATGCATTGGTAAATCAGTGGCGCAGCAAAGGTCCCCGGTTAGGTCGGCGGCCTTGGCTTTGGATGAGCGGTGTCATGCTCGGTCTTGCCGTGGGCACGAAGTGGAGTGCGTTGTGGCACATCGCATTTCTTGGGTTGCTCACCCTTGCCTTCGGCAGTGGTACGCGCAGGTTGCTTGGAACGCAACATCGCTTGCGGCGAACTCTGCAACGCGATGCTCCCATTGCAGCGGCGGCATTAGTGCTGCTGAACCGCCAATGGGCAGCAACCGCAACTGTGTCTGGAGTTATGGCTGCGCTACCTGCAGCTTTCCAATCGTGGCTTCACTACCACGGTGCAATGTGGAACTTCCATGTCGGTTTAACGCAGGGGCATTCATATAAAGCGAATGCTTGGTCATGGCTTGTGATGGGGCGACCCACCTCTTTTTTCTACACCGCGAAGGAACCATGTGGGGCCAAGAGCTGCGCGGCGGAAGTTCTCGCACTTGGAAATCCAGTGATTTGGTGGGCTGGCTTACTCGCCATGGCACATCAAGCCTGGCAATGGCTTGCCAAGCGTGATCATCGTGCAATGGTGATTGTCGTTGGTTGGAGTGCCGGATGGTTGCCATGGCTGCTTTTTCAACAACGCACCATCTTCACCTTCTACGCAGTCGTGATGGCGCCGTTTGTGTGCATTGCGCTCGCTCGCAGTTGTGTTGCAGTTCTGGACTCTCCTGGTGACCGCGGCGTTCGCTTTGCAGTCGTCACCAGCGTGGCGCTCTGTGTGTTGGTCATCGCATGGGCCTTCTACCCACTGTGGACAGGGCAATCGATTCCCTACGACACATGGACATTGCGCATGTGGTTCTCAACTTGGATTTAGAAAAACGTTGGCCTCCACGAAGGCGACCACGTCTGCGAATCCCCTCCTAACAAAACCCACACATGCAACTGGGGCCGCGGAACAACGCGACCCCAGTGCAAGTGTGGAACTGAGGGGAACCGTCGGTCGCCACGAAGGCGACCACGTCTGCGAATCCCCGCACGCAACATCACACAAACGCAGAACGGCCCGGGGAACATCCCGGGCCGTTCGCGTTCGTGGAGCTGAGGGGATTCGAACCCCTGGCCTCCTCGATGCGAACGAGGCGCGCTACCAACTGCGCTACAGCCCCTAACGGGAAGGTGAGGATAGCACCGGCAGCGACACCAACGATTGGGCGACGGCGCGCTCCGCCTCGCCATACAACCTTGCTGTGGGCGTTTAGCCGTTTGCGACCCGGCGGTTATCCGGCGCGTACTGGTCAAAGACCTCATCGCGCGAAACCGCGTGAGTTTGTTCCATAAATTCGTCAATAAAGTCACGTTCTTCTTGGGCTGCTCGCGCGCGCTTCACATCATCTGCCTGACGCAACATTTCTTCGCGGTCAAACACACCATCACTCGCAACATCCAGATTCCGCGGCACACGGGTGGCAGTGGGTGCGGTTACATATGTGGGCAAGGTCAACGGTTGTGCAGACCACGCAACCGACGGCTGCGTCTGGTCCGCAGCCACTCCTGTCACGTTCACTCCATCGTCAACACGCACAGCCGGCCGCGCTACGACTGTCGTTGTAGCAGCGGCCTTCACGTGAGGGCGAGTCGCCGCTTCTCCACGTGAAGGATGCGCTGCCATGCAGCGAGTGCGCGCTCGCAAGTAGCGAATTGCTGCATCGCGTTCGCGGCGTTCGCGCACAACCTGCTTGCGCGCAGCGAATGTGAATGCACCCATCAAGGACATTGGAATCAACATCACAACCGCCGGCACAACATGTGCCACCCACAAAATCGATGTCAGAACGAGTAGAGCCGTCAGGGATGCGTAAACGCGACGACGGCGACCCATTGCCTGCGATGTGGGAAGCATCTGCTGCATCTTCGGATCATCCGCGAGAGTCACAAGCGCGCGACGGAAATCATCAACACTTCGCAAAGAGCGGCTCTGGTCATGACGCCGAGCCCACATCGGAATAAGCACGGCAGCCCACATCGCGAGTATCACGACATAGACGAGTGCCGCCATGAGCGCAGACTATGCGGATTTATGTGCCAATCGCAGTTCGCCGCGGAAATCCTCACGCGGCGTGTCGCAGGTCAGCATTTCCGAGTCACCAATCGAGAGTTGCCGGGTCACTGACGTGTGGGAGTGACCAACCCCTGGTTTGACCACATCACGCGCAACGGATGAGCTGCATCTGACAATCGCTCGCGAGTCACCGTAAAGACATCGTGATCACGCCAAGCACCGTCGATATGCAGAAATGCTGGCCGAAAGCCCTCAAAGTCAAATCCCAGTTTCTGCACCACCCGAAGGCTTGCGGTGTTTTCCGGACGGATGGCAATTTCAACGCGGTGTAGGTCCAACACCGCCAACACGTAGTGGGTGGCTAGTGCCACTGCTCGCGGCATATAGCCACGACCCGCGTAAGCAGAGTCAATCCAGTAGCCGATGTTGCACATTCGTGCGGCACCGCCCACGATGCCAGACACGGTGACCTGACCGATGAACACGCCGCGACCCTGTTCTCGAAGCCACAGTGCCCACGGCAAACTCGAACCAGCGCGAGCCTGCTGATTCACGCGGCGAACCATCTCCGGAAATGCTGGGGGACGTTCTAGGTCAGGTCTCGGCGTGGTGGCATTCCATGGGGCCAGCCACTCGCGGTTGCGCGATCGAGTGGTGGACCACACCTGCCAATCGCGAATTCGCAGTGGTTGCAGTCGTAACTCTCTGTCATCAAGTGACACTGGCCATCGCGGCTGAGTCATTGCTCACGCACCTTTGGCGCCGGCGAGCAGACCAGCTGACAACGGTTGCGGAAGTGAGATGAGGTGCTGCCCACCCATATCGTCTGTCACGCGCACCGCGGTGGGAGCGTTGGCAGATGTCACATCGGCACCGTTGGCGGTGCTCAATCGAGCCGAGATTCCGGGTAGTGCCACAACAGTGCCTTTGGGTGAAATGGCCGGGCTACTGGTCAACGTGCTGGCAGACATTTCGGCGATCGCTACACCCAGTTCATGCGCCTGCTCACCTGCGAAGTCTCCAGCCGCACTCGCATCAGCCACAACCACAAGACTCGGCTCAGATGCAGAAGGCTCAACCAGCCTCCCACCAGCAGGGCGCTGGCCAAGCATGACTGCCAACAGCGGTTGGATGGCGAGCGCAAAGGCAACGAGATGCTCATCCACTGTGCTGCCAATGAGCAAGGCTGGCACCTGCTCAACGCCTAGCCACATGCGGTCAACTTCCGGCAAACCAGAACCTGACCACAGTGGCGCAACATTCGCTCCAAGTCGCGAGCAGACATCGCGAACCTGAGCGCGAGTCGTGGGCGCGGCGCACAACACGATGAGGTCTGCTCTCACCAGTTGGTCGTCAATGGCATCACTGAAGTCATCCTCAGCACCCACCTGCACTGTCATTGCTAGAGCGCCGCTGAGCATGATTGTGGACACCAAAGTCAATGTGTGCACGGGCGCCGCAGCATCGTCAATCGCCACCACAACTACCCGTGGTTGTGGGATAACACTCACATTCGTCATTCCAGCAGCAATCAGCACCTGCTGCTGCCAAGGTCCGATAACTGAACCGCGTGGTACGGCTGGGCGAATCGGTTCGAGCACAGCAGTGGCGTCGCCATCGATTCGAGTCTCAGGCATCGGCGCGAGATAGACATTTTCATCAGCCACGCAACCAA
The DNA here is from genome assembly GCA_009918865.1 of Actinomycetota bacterium. Classification (GTDB taxonomy): domain Bacteria; phylum Actinomycetota; class Actinomycetes; order S36-B12; family UBA5976; genus RFTO01. Next base: position 4,003 of record RGCY01000025.1, on the reverse strand, counting down.
GCGCCGCAGAAACTCCCATCACGAGGGGTTCAAGCGGTGCAGCACAAACCGCAGCGCAGTCATGCAAGGCAAGTATCGCGTCGGAAACTTTCACAACCAAAAACTACGCGTGTTGATGAATACCCCGGGGCTAACGCGCCGTCGCGTCAGTGCTCCCAGGCCTGCACGGTCTCGCGCAACCATTCCCGGAAACTCGGCCCAAGGTCGTCTCGCTCTGCGGCAATCTGAACGACCGCCTGCAGATAGGACAACTTGTCGCCTGTGTCATAGCGACGACCGTTGAACACAACACCGACCACTCCGCCACCTTCACCAGCAGGCACATCGACCGCGAGAGTGCGCAAAGCATCTGTCAATTGAATCTCACCACCACGACCTGGCTTGGTGCGCTCGAGTTCGGCAAAGATGCGAGGGTCAAGAACATATCGACCAATCACGGCGTAGTTACTCGGAGCGGATGCAGCATCTGGTTTCTCAACCAAATCCGTAACACGCACAATTGTCGAATCATCGGTGGCTTCAACTGCGGCGCAACCATAAAGATGAATCTGCGATGGATCCACTTCCATCAAGCACAAAACCGAACCGCCGTGTTGCGCGCGCGCATTCATCATCTGTGTCAACACTGGATTGCGACGATCGATAATGTCATCGCCGAGCAAGACCAAAAACGGTTCATTGCCAATGTGGAGTGCAGCCATCAACACTGCGTGCCCCAGGCCTAGTGGTTCCCCTTGACGCACGTAGTGCACATCCGCAAGGTCTGCGACCTCGCGTACTTGTCGCAGCCGGTCGAGGTCACCCTTGGCTTCGAGTGCTTGCTCGAGAAACGGTAGGCGGTCAAAGTGGTCTTCAAGACCGTACTTAGCTCGGCCAGTCACAAACAGGACGTCGCTGATTCCGGCCTCCACGGCTTCTTCCACAACGTATTGGATTGCCGGTTTATCAACCACCGGCAGCATCTCTTTAGGGGTTGCCTTCGTCGCGGGCAGGAAGCGGGTCCCCAGCCCAGCAACTGGCATCACCGCTTTACGCACAGGCACCGACATGGCGCAAGAGTAGAGCAACCCGGCACGATGGGTGCGTGGGTCAATCAGGGGACGGTCAGACCAAAGCTGCCAGTCGGCGGCGTGCCGCGGCCCTTGCCCAGCCCGGACGAATTGCCACGCCAGACCTTGCCGCCTGGCTACTCGCACGCAAGGTAAACCGCATCGCCGGATTTCTACCCCTGGCATCTGAGGTCGATGTGCGACCAACACTCACGACGCTGGCGCGCGCTGGCGTTCATATTGCACTTCCGCGAATGCGCGATAACACCTTGGACTTTGTCATTTCGGACCTTCCCGACTTCAGCGATACCGCCAGATTGACGCACTTTAGGAAATCAGAACTTGGAACCCTTGAGCCTCACAGAGGAAACACAATCAGTAGCAATGACTGCGATGCGATCCTGCTACCTGCTCTCGCCTGCGACTATTCCGGTTCCCGGCTCGGTCGTGGCGGTGGCTACTACGACCGTGCACTTGCGCAACTACCCGATGAAGTCATCCTCATCGCGGTCGTTCACGACTCACAACTTTGGGCCGCAGGTGAAGTGCCCGTGCAGAACCACGATGTTCGAGTTCATGCTGTGGCAACTCCGACCGCGTTGGTCTTCACCGAGCACGGTGAAGGTGTCATCAACCGCGAGCGATGAACGACTGTCAGTGATGCTCCTGCGGGCACATCAGGCGTCGCGTCGCTCCACGAGTAAATAGGCAATCGCAGTCAAGAGCAGAGCCCAGGCAGCAAACACATAGCCGGCACGCCATGGCGTGATGAGATGTTCAATGCCACCGGGCGCAGAACTTCCAGAGGGTAGGTCGAAACCGGCACGCCACAGCACAAACCGCTCAGCGTTGTCGAAGGGTGCAACATCGTTGAGCCAACCGAGTCGGCCCTTACCCAGCGCTTGACTCAATGCCAGCAGAAGTTTTTCAACGAACAACGGCCAGATGCTTGAGAGCACTAGGGCAAGTGGCAGAGACCTTGTGATAGCGCTGATGGCAGCAACCAACAAGACGAGAATGAGAACGTAAGCAAGTGTGCGCAATAACATTTCGAAGGCGAGACTGCTGTAGTTCAGCAACCGACCCGAATCCCCTGATGCCCATACATCAGAGCCCGTGAGTTTCTCAAAGAAGTTGAAACTGATCTGCTGCTTCGAATCAATCAGTTTGAGAAGGCCTACCGAACTGCTCGTCATCACCAACCAGATGAGCGTGGTGACAATCAGAATCACGCTGGTTTTTGCAAGAAACACCTCACCGCGACGCGGAAAGGAACTAAAGGTCACCCGTGTGAGACCGTAGCGATATTCATGACCCCAGGCCATGGCCGCGAAGGCTGCAATGATGGTGGTCACAATTTGATATGGCCCTTGCATGCTGTTCACAACAATGGCAAAGGAGGTGTGTTTCGCCAACGCAAGGGGGCCTTCTGAAACGTTCGAAACTCCAGTTTCAATCTTGAATGCAACCCAGGTGAAGAAGAGCGATGTGACCAACGCAGAGCCGGCAATCCACCACGTTGAGCGCAACGTGACAGCCCGCCGCCACTCATAGAGAAATGCTGCCTTCATTGCGCACCTCCTGCGGTTGCATCATCGCCATGGCCACCCATCGTGAACTCCTGCGTCTGCGAAGTGACTTCCAAGAACGCTTCCTCCAACGATGCCGTGCGACGAGTCAATTCATGTAGTTCTGCTCCACAACTGAAAGCAACTGCACCGACTAACTCAGTGTCAGCACCCGGAACTGAAATGCCAGTCCCTTCACGCACTGCCTGCAATCCGCGATCGACAAGCGCCGCAATGAGCGCATCGGAGTTTGGTGTGCGAACGAACACATCATTGCGAGTGGAACGGGAAACGAACTCAGCGAGCGACTCATCCGCGATGAGCTTGCCCCTGCCAATGACGACTAAATGGTGTGCCAGCAATTGCATTTCTGAAAGGAGATGGCTTGAGACCAGCACCACCCGGTCTTGACCCGCATAGTGTCCGATGAAGTCGCGCAACCAAGAAATCGACTGTGGGTCCAAACCGTTGGCGGGCTCATCGAGTAGCAGCACGGCCGGGTCAGACAGCAGCGCGCCTGCGAGTCCAAGGCGCTGGCCCATACCGAGGGAAAAACCGCGCGGTTGTTTGCGAGCAGCATCGCCGAGCCCAACGAGATCAATCACCTCATCCACGCGGTGATTAGAGACTCCACTCGCGGCCGCCAACATACGCAAGTGGTTACGAGCCGTGCGCTTGGGATGAAAGAACTTGGCGTCCAAGTGTGCGCCCACCACGCGTGCGGGTCGTTCATACGATGCCAACGGCTTGCCATCAAACAGGGTTTGCCCCTGCCCATGGTCAAGCCCAAGCATGAGTCGCATGGTGGTGGACTTTCCAGACCCATTCGGCCCGAGAAAACCTGTGACCTGCCCAGGTTGCAAAGTGAAAGACAAGTCTTGGACGGCCTTGTATTGGCCGAAAGACTTTGAGAGTTGTTGGCATTCGACAAGCACACTCGCACGCTACTCCATGTGCGCCGTTACGCCTATCCCCCCCGATGCAATGTGTGTGCAAAGTTGCGAGAATGACGCCATGCCGACCTACCAATATCGCTGCACCGGGTGCGACGCGTCACTTGAAGTTGTGCAGTCGTTCACCGATGACGCACTGACGACCTGCGAAGCCTGTGGTGGAGCGTTGCGCAAAGTGTTTTCTGGTGTTGGTGTGGTGTTCAAGGGCTCCGGTTTCTACCGCAACGATTCGCGCGCTGGTGCAGGCTCGGGCGCGAGCAAAGTTTCAGCCGCGAGCGCAAGCTCGAGCGGTGATTCGGGTAGTTCCGGGACTACATCCGGCAGCAGCGGTTCGGGTGGTAGCTCGGCTGGCGGCTCAACGACATCTTCCGGCACTGTTTGCGTGTATGACATTGAGAAGAATTCTGTATTTTCGTCACATAATGGCCATCTA
>RGCY01000240.1 GCA_009918865.1 Actinomycetota bacterium | reverse complement strand
CCGGATTGACCGAGCGTGGTCATCACGAACACGCCAATCGCGATGAAGCCGAAGTGAGAAACTGATGTGTAAGCAATGAGTCGGCGCATGTCCTGCTGACCGATGGCCACGATTGCGCCGTACAAAATGCCTGCCACACCAAGCACGAGCACAACTGGAGCAAACCACTTCGATGCTTCCGGAAACAGCGGCAGACACAAGTGAAGCATTCCGAAAGTGCCAACTTTGTCCAGCACACCAACGAGCAAAGTTGTCGTGGCTGGGGTTCCTTGTTCGGCCGCATCTGGCAGCCATGTGTGCACGGGCACCAATGGCGCCTTGATGGCAAAGGCGATGAAGAAGCCCATGAACAACCACTTCTCAGTACCCGGCGCAATATCTAGGTTAACCACATCCCAGAGCGCAAATGAAGGTGACTGAAGTTGGTCGCCACTGATCACATAGAGACCGATTAGTGATGCCAGCATCACTAATCCGCCAAGGAGTGAATACAAGAAGAACTTCACCGCTGCATACACGCGGCGCGGTCCTCCGAAGCGACCGATAAGGAAGTAAACCGGCACCAGCATCGCTTCAAAGAAGACGTAAAAAAGGAAGACATCAGTTGCGGCAAATACGCCGAACATGAATGTTTCGAGCACGAGCATCCACGCGAAGTACTCCTTCACGCTACCGCTGCCACGCTCCTCCACATCGTTCCAACCGGCCAACATGGCTGCTGGAACGAGCACGGCACTCATGGCGATAAGAGCAAGTGCAACACCGTCAACACCAAGTGCGTAGTGCACTCCGAAAGATTTGATCCAAATGTGGTCTTCAATGAACTGGAAGGTGCTTCCGCCGTCGGATGCTTGCACAAACTTCGTCCCGAGGTAGATCACGAAACCCAAGGGCGCAAGTGCACCGACAAGTGCGACGCGCTTGACAGTCTCGGCATTCTCACCGGGTAGCAGTGCCACAACTGCGGCTGCGAGCAGCGGCAGCAGCAGCAAAAGCGTGAGCCACGGAATTGATGACATCATGCGAACCTCACCATCGCCAAAGCCAGGGCAACGATGATTGCGCCAATCACCATGACCAGTGCGTAAGAGCGTGCGAAACCATTTTGAGCCTGACGCAACCGAGTCGAGAGCGCCGCAATGAAACCCCCGATGCCGCGGACTGCACCATCAACTACGGAGTCATCTACCCGAACCAAAGTGGCCGTGAGTTGCTGACCGGGTTGCATCACAACTTTCTCGTTGAACAGGTCGCCGCCGAGGTCAGCACGTGCGGCACGGATGAACCATGAACCACGCGGTGTAAGCACCGGAATCTCAGCCGAGCCACCGTAGACACGCCACGCAGCCACCACACCAATTGCCACCACACCAAGAGTCAGTGGCAGGAGTAGCGATGATGAGAACGGCAACTCACCTTCGCCGTGACCAAGTACTGGCTCAAGCCATGATTCAAGATGCAACATGTGAAGCAGCGCCCAGCCACCCACAGCGGAGAGTGCGGCCAGAACCACCAAAGGAATGGTCATCACTGCCGGTGATTCATGTGGATGTGCATCATCAGCCCAACGGGCTTTGCCGAAGAAAGTCATGAGCATCACTCGGGTCATGTAGTAAGCAGTGATTCCAGCGCCAAGCAGAGCCACGCCACCCGTGAGCCAGGAATGTTCGAACGCAACTTTGATGATTTCATCCTTTGACCAGAAGCCAG
>RGCY01000239.1 GCA_009918865.1 Actinomycetota bacterium | reverse complement strand
ATGATCAGTCGCGAGTCGTCGACGTTGTTAAGGTGGGCCACAGAAGAGATGTCTATCGATGATTGGACCCTCTAACATCAAGATACAGAAGACGGGAACGGTGATGCTTGCAAAAACGCAAGGAGCTTCCGCCTGCCGCTGATCTGGAGCGTTAGCCACAGCAGGGGGATGCGCGGCCGTTGCCGCTGTGGCTACAATGTGACCACGTCTACGGGGTGTGGTGGTGGTTCGAGCAAAGCTGGTCAAAATCGGCAACTCGAGAGGGATTCGCCTCGCCAAGCCGCTGCTTGAGGTTGCGGGGCTGGCTGACGACGTCGAGATCGAGGCAGCTCCAGGGGTTCTGACCATCAGGCCATCGGCTCATCCGAGGGCTGGCTGGGCAGAGGCGGCAGCATCGTTCGAGCCTGAGGGACTTATCGATGAGATGAGTGCCACTCGATTTGATGATGAAGAGTGGTCATGGTGACTGATGACCACGTTTCAAGAGGCGATATCTTCCTTGTCGCGTTGAATCCCACACGGGGATCCGAAATCAGGAAGACGAGGCCTTGTGCCGTCGTGTCGCCGGACGAGCTAAATGCTCACCTTCGCACATTTATTGTTGCGCCGCTCACAACTGGCGGACATCCATACCCCTTTCGTGTGCGTTGCAAGTTTGATGGTAAGGACGGTCATGTTGTGCCTGACCAGCTGAGGGCTGTAGATAGGGATCGACTCGTCAAGCGATTGGGGAGTCTGTCAGAGACTACACTGAATGAGCTGCTGGCTGTTCTTCAGGCGATGTTCGCTGTGTAGAGGCCTGGCTGAAACGGCCATGAACCTGACCCGGACCCTTGAATTCCCCCAAGCCCAATGAGGTCACGAACCAGTAGCTCTCTGCAGGCAGGTGATGGCCAACATTCGAAGGATCGGGAAGCGCGGGCGGGAATTGGCTGTTGTCGATCCTGCAAATCTGAGCATGAGCTGGACGAGGTGGCCTGATCTCAGCAAGGGCGTCCAAGCATGACTGCAATACCCCGTGTCAGCCGGTATGATGTCGTAGTAGCGACGGGGTGCATGCCATGGCGGTGATCTCACTGAAGTTGACCGAAGCCCTAGATGCTCAGCTCACAGAGCAGGCACAACGTCGCCGGCTGAGCAAGTCTGAGTTGGTTCGACGAGCATTGACTGCGTTCCTCCAATCCTCAGAGCATGGCGTGGAAGGTTCAGCACCTAAATCCGCAGCCAATCTATTGGCCGATCTCGTGGGTTGTTGTGAAGGTGGGCCTGCCGATCTATCATCCAACCCTGCTTACCTATCTGACTTCGGTACAAGCTGATTATGGCGGTGTTGCTTGATACCGGCCCATGGGTTGCACTGTTGAGTCGCAACGATACCCATCACAAGTGGGCTGTTGAACAGTTCCGGCGTTTGCCGCCTCCAATGCTGAGCTGTGAGGCAGTGGTCGCTGAGACTTGCTTTTTGCTGAAGCGATCCGGTTTTGATCCTTCATTGGCGTTGCGGTTCATTGAGCGAGGGGTTGTTCAATTACCTTTCGTGCTCCAGGAGCAGATCGGCTCTGTGAGTTCACTATTCAAGCGGTATGAGAATGTTCCTGCGTCGCTTGCTGATGCTGCGTTGATTCGGCTGGCGGAGATCAACGACTCACCCTTGCTTCTCACTACCGATAGCGACTTCCATATCTACCGCCGCCATGGAAGACAGATGAT
>RGCY01000238.1 GCA_009918865.1 Actinomycetota bacterium | reverse complement strand
CTGCCAAGGACGCTGCCGAACTTGAAGCAGCCGCGCGTCAGAAGTTGGCCAGCAAGAAATGCGATGCCATCGTCGCCAACGATGTTTCTGAATCTGCGGTCTTTGGAAAGTCGCACGCGAGCGTGCTGATTGCACACGCGAACGGTTCTGTGCATGCAATTCACGACGCCAACAAACTTGACATTGCACAGCATGTCTGTGACCTGCTTGTGCCAGCCGCCCAGTGACGGACCCTGCCCAGCCGTCATGAAGTCGCTCTATGCCAAGGCACCCATCGCCTCTGCCTAAACCGTCGCGAGCCGAAGACCACTCAAGTCAGATGCGCGCCCTAGACTCGCGCTCGTCCCCGGTGCGGTAGGGCTAGAGATTCAGGAGATGCAGGTGACCAAGCGGCTATTCACATCTGAGTCAGTCACTGAGGGTCACCCAGACAAGATTGCAGATGCCATCAGCGATGCGATTCTTGATGACCTGCTCGCCCAAGATGCCGAATCTCGGGTTGCTGTTGAAACGTTGATTACCACCGGGCAAGTGCATGTCGCCGGGGAAGTCACGACCGCTGGCTACAGCGAAATCATGGACATCGTCCGAGATGTCATCACGCGAATTGGGTATGACCACAGCGATAAAGGATTCGATGGGCGCACCTGTGGGGTCAGCGTGTCAATCGGCCGACAGTCTCCAGAAATTGCAGCAGGGGTTGACCACGCACTCGAAGTGCGCCAGGGCGCGGCGGATGCCTACGACGCACAAGGTGCAGGCGATCAAGGGTTGATGTTCGGATACGCCTGTGATGACACACCTGAGCTAATGCCGATGCCCATCAGCGTCGCTCACGCACTGGCCCTGGAGCTTGCACGCGCGCGGCGTGAGAAGGGCTTGGACTACCTTCGCCCAGACGGGAAGACCCAAGTCACGGTGCAATATGACGATGGTCGGGCTGTCGCAATTGACACCATCGTGGTGTCGAGCCAACACGCTGCCGGTGTTAGCCAAACGCACATTGCCCGCGACATTCACGAGCATGTGGTCGCTCCGGTCCTGGCATCAGGCATAACCGCCGCGGTGGACGCATCGTCCATGCGCGTGCTGGTGAACCCATCCGGAGCCTTTGAAATTGGTGGTCCAGCGGCTGACACCGGACTCACGGGTCGCAAAATCATCGTGGACACCTATGGCGGCATGGCGAGACATGGTGGTGGTGCATTCAGCGGTAAAGATCCATCAAAGGTTGATCGCTCAGGTGCCTATGCCATGCGTTGGGTGGCCAAGCACATCGTGGCCGCTGGGCTAGCCGCGCGATGTGAAGTTCAGGTTGCTTATGCCATCGGGGTTGCGAAACCGGTAGGCGTCTTTGTTGAGACCTTTGGAACCGGTGTGGTCTCCGATGCGCAGATTCAGGCCGCCGTGCTGAACGTTTTCGACCTTCGTCCGGCCGCCATCATCGAAGCGCTCGAGTTGAAAGCCCCCATTTACTCTTCAACTGCATCGTATGGTCACTTTGGTCGGGTGGCTCACACCGCCACCGACAGCGCGAATCAGATTCGTCAGTACTTTCCGTGGGAGCGACTGGATCGCGTCGACGCCCTGAAATCCGCTATTTCTGGCTGAGCCACAGGGCACACGGTGACCTCTGAAGATTCGCGTGTCATTGCTGGCGTGGTGATTGACACGCCGCTGCTTCATCTCGATCGCGTATTCGACTATGGAAGTGCGAGCCGTAGGCGAAGGAAATTCGTT
>RGCY01000237.1 GCA_009918865.1 Actinomycetota bacterium | reverse complement strand
TGGCATGTGAACCGACTTGTGCCGGCACTTGACACGGCTTGGGACGGGTGGACAACTCGTGTTCCCACCCACAGACTCAACAAGTTCCTCAACGAGTTGGTGGCTGCGCATCCACATCCGGTGCGCAGTGGCAAGCAGTCGAAGATTCTGTTTGGTACTCAGATTGGAATTTGTCCACCAGCCTTTGTTTTGTTCACAAGTGGTGCTCTCGATGCTGGCTATTGCAGATTTGTTGAGCGGCGATTGAGAGAGGAATTTGGTTTCGCCGGATCACCTATACGCATCATGGTGCGGATTCGTCGTCGCGAACGTCGCCGCTGATACTTATGCAACTGCTCGATGTGGATGAATCGCTCGGCATGTTGGTGATGCCACCATTGTCATTATGTGCGTCCGCGACTGACCCCTAGGCAAGCAAAGTTCCTCGCCAGCTCGTCACGATGCGTGCAATTCCGTACTGCTGCACCACGTGTTCAAACCCTGCGTTCGGTGCGGTAGGCAGGCTGGTTGGCGCTTGAGGGACTGGAACGTCTGTTCGCGCTTTCGTGACATGTGCCCATGCTGGAATCAGTTCTGCGGATTGCACGATTGCTCGTCTTGCTCGTGGAGTCATGTCGGATGCAACATCATGAGCTGCGGCGACAATCCTCTCCACACTTCCCCATTGAGCGATGAGGGCTGCTGCGGTCTTTTCCCCAATTCCGGGCACTCCTGGTAGCCCGTCACTTGAATCGCCGCGCAAGGTTGCAAAGTCAGCATAGGCATGAGGCGGAACTGCGAACCGATTCAGCACAGCCTCGGCATCGAACCATTGCAAATTTGATAGTCCACGTGCCATGGAAAGCACGCGCACCCGTGAGTCGTCCGTGACACATTGGAGAAGGTCTCGGTCGCTTGTGACGATGACAACTTCGCCCGGCCATTGTTCGGCAACGGTGGCAATCACATCATCGGCTTCAAAATCTGGAACCCCAACCCGAGCGATTCCTGCATGGTCCAGCACGTCAGCAATGGCATCAACTTGTGGTGACAACTCATCGGGTTGATTTGATGCTCCAGGCTCAACACCATCTGCTACGTCGGCTAGGCGGTGGGTCTTGTATCCGGGCCAAGAATCCACTCGCCACTGCGGCCGCCAGTCCGTGTCCCACGCGCAGATTAGGTCCGTTGCTTCAGTGGCCCGGATGAGGCTGGGCAGTGCATCGCAGAACCCGCGGATTGCGTTGTTGGGTAGGCCGTCTGGGCCGGTCAGGCTCGTGGGTAGGGCGTAGAAGGCCCGGTAATAGAGCGTTGCTGTGTCCAGCAACATCAAGCGCCCGGCTGACATGGAACACGATTGTGCCGCCACTAATGTTTGACCCCGTGAGCAGCACCCATTCCGCATCCATGATCAACGATCTCAAACAACGCCTAGCTAGGGCTTCACAAGCAGCTGCAGATGCCGGGGTAGATGCCCTCCTCGTGAGTCCGAGTACCGATTTGCGCTACTTGTGCGGATACCACGCCAAACCTCTTGAACGGTTGACATGCCTCGTTGTCCCTGCGGAAGGCGACCCGTTTCTGGTTGCCCCGTATCTTGAGGAGCCGGCGGCTAAGGCAAGCGCGGTTGGCGCACTCGGTATGGACGTCGTGACCTGGCAGGAGACCGACAACCCATACTCCTTGGTCGCTTCCAAGCTGGGCAAGGTTTCTCACGTGGCGCTTGATGACCACATGTGGGCCGAAAAGGTATTTGGCTTT
>RGCY01000236.1 GCA_009918865.1 Actinomycetota bacterium | reverse complement strand
AAGACTGCAAAACTTGCGAGCACAAAAGCGCTTGATGGCATGCCCACACACGGTTCGGCTGCTGGCCATGGCTTCCGTGACGTGGAGATGGAGGCCGAAGTTCTTGCGATGACGCGCGAGTTTGGCATCGGCGCACAATTTGGTGGCAAATATTTCTGCCATGACGTGCGTGTCATTCGCTTACCGCGGCATGGCGCTTCGTGCCCCGTTGCCATTGCCGTCTCATGCAGTGCAGACCGCCAAGCAAGAGCCAAAATCACTCCCGATGGCGCATTCCTAGAGCAACTAGAACGAGACCCCGCTCGCTACCTTCCAGAAGTCACAGATGAACACTTGGCAGAAGATGTGGTGCGCATCGACCTTAATCAGCCCATGGCACAGATTCGTGCGCAACTTTCCGCGCTACCTGTGCGCACGCGAGTGAGTCTCACCGGCCCGATGATTGTTGCGCGAGACATCGCACACGCACGCATCAAGGAGATGCTTGATCGTGGCGAGCCGATGCCGCAATATCTGCGCGACCACTGCGTGTATTACGCCGGACCAGCCAAGACCCCAGAAGGGATGGCTTCTGGCTCCTTCGGGCCGACCACGGCCGGGCGCATGGACTCCTATGTTGAGCAATTCCAGGCCGCCGGTGGTTCATTCGTGATGCTTGCCAAGGGCAATCGCTCAGCCGCAGTTGCAAAAGCCTGCAAAGACCACGGCGGCTTCTACCTCGGCAGCATCGGAGGCCCAGCAGCCCGTCTCGCACAAGACTGCATCACCAAAGTGGAAGTCCTCGACTTCGCAGATCTCGGAATGGAAGCAGTGTGGAAGATTGAAGTCAAAGACTTCCCTGCCTTTGTCATCGTCGATGACAAAGGCAATGACTTTTATGAAAGCACGTTGCGACCGGTCACCAGCACAATCAGGGTTGGTCAACCTCAGTAGTTGCACAGCTTTGGATGCGTTGAGTTATCGGTCACTGAATCATCGGGGTCATCCCCAATGCCTGCTGACTACGCTTGAACGAGCGGCCTTACAGAAGGCACCTTGCACAGGTCGCAAGACGGGCGATCTGTAAAGCGAACCCACAGTCAGCGAAGCTGACCGTGCGGGAGTCAGAGATGTGACTTAGTACCAACCGCGTGCGCGCTTGACCTTCAGCGCCTTACATGGAGTTGCGTACTTCACCTTCACGTACTTAACACCCCAGCGAATTTGGGTGTCGGGGTTTGTCTTCCAGTCCTTGCCTTCAAACCGCATCTTCCGACCGGGCAGGGCCTGCGGAATCCCATACGCGCCGCTGTGGCGATTGCGCGCCATGGTGCGGAAGTTTGATTCGCCAGCCCACAATTTGGTGAGGCACTTGACCTCACGCTGCGACCATCCCATGGCTGTGCGCGCATAGGTTGATGTGTAGACAATGTTGTAAGCCTTAGTGCCACGGCGACCAGCACGGCTCGCGCGGCTGACCGACTCCTTGTGTGCGGCAGCCTTAGTCAGTTTGCGTGTCGGGAGTTCGGCGCCCTTGGCATTGGAACGCACGGTTGTTGATGACTGAGTCGGGGATGCTGTGGGCTGGGCGGTTGCGGAGTCAGTCGGCGCTGAAGTTGAGTCACCAGCGACGGCACTTTCAGTCGGCTGTGGGGCTGGGGGGTTCTCGTCAGCAACAGCGCTGCGGCCACCACCCATGACAATGACCGCAGAAATCATGACCGCGGCGGCGGTGGAAAGCGAAAGGGCCGAACGGTTGCGGCGGCGGCGGTGCTC
>RGCY01000235.1 GCA_009918865.1 Actinomycetota bacterium | reverse complement strand
CCCTCCTGGATACGTCGGCTACGAAGAAGGTGGCCAGTTGACGGAGAAGGTGCGCCGTAAGCCGTTCTCAGTGGTGCTATTCGACGAAATCGAAAAGGCTCACCCAGATATCTTCAACTCACTTTTGCAAATCCTTGAAGACGGTCGTCTGACCGACGCACAGGGGCGAGTTGTGGACTTCAAGAACACCGTCATCATCATGACGACGAACTTGGGTACGCGCGATATTGCCAAGGGTCAAAGCCTGGGCTTTGCTGGCGGCGATGCGGAAGCGAGTAACTACGAGCGCATGAAGCTCAAGGTGCACGACGAACTTAAGCAGCACTTCCGCCCAGAGTTCCTCAACCGCATTGACGACATCGTGGTGTTCCACCAGTTGAGCCAACAGGAAATCATCGAGATTGTCGACTTGATGGTCACTGGTCTTGATGCTCGCCTGCGCGACCGCGACATGGCAATCGAGTTGACGGCAACTGCCAAGGCATTCCTTGCAGAGCGTGGGTATGACCCAGTGCTTGGCGCAAGGCCGCTTCGCCGAACGATTCAACGCGATATCGAGGATCCGCTGAGTGAAAAGATTCTGTTCGGCGAACTCAAAGCCGGTGAAATCATCGTCGTTGACATCGCGGGCGAAGGTGCCGACCGGAAATTCACTTTCCGTGGCGAGCCGAAGGCCACGCTGCCAGATGCACCGCCAGCGGTGGACTTGGCAAAGTCAGAGGACTGATGACGCGTTTCTCACCGCGTGATTGATGCAGAGACGGGCAGGGAAACCTGCCCGTCTCTTCTCATTTCGGCCAGACCATCCGCGAGTAATGATTGCAGTGCTCGCTGCAGTTGCTCGCGGTCATGCCACGCACCTTCGATGGTTGCGATGTCAACAGCGTTGCCGCCGGCGTCGCGCAGCAAAGCCATCACGCGACCTCGGGCTTGTCTGTCAGTGCCAACGTATGACTGCGGTCGTCGCGCACGCGTCTGTGCAGCAGGTTGACCGGCAAGGTGCCATGCACACGACTTTGCCACTGGACACTTCTCACATGCTGGCACTGGTCGACACACGAGTGCACCAAGTTCCATCACCGCTTGTGACCACTGAGGTGCGCGCTCATCCTTTGGCAGGACCGCATCGAATGCACTGCGTTCGCCGGTGGTGATGTGTGGGGGATGGTTGGCGATGCCGACAAAGACGCGCGCATGGACGCGCCGCACATTGATGTCGAGCACCAGAGCACGCTCCCCGAAAGCGAAAGCCATCACGGCGGCCGCGGTGTAGTCACCAATGCCTGGAAGTGAACGAAGTGCGGTCAGGTCTCGTGGAACCTCGCCATGGAACCGCTGACACAACACCTGCGCACATTCATGCAATCTCAATGCACGGCGTGGGTAGCCAAGGCGGTCCCATTGAGCGATGACATCCGCAGCCGATGCGGATGCGAGAGCGGCTGGGGTTGGCCACCGGTTCATCCATGCAACCCACTGTGGTGCAACTCGCGTCACCGGGGTTTGTTGCGCCATCACTTCACTAACGAGCACGCCCCATGGCGATGTTCCTGCAGCGCGCCAGGGAAGGTTGCGAGCGTTGGAGGCGTACCAATCCAAAACCTTTGCGGCGAAGCGCTCGGTGTGGTTCGCCGCGGTCGGCATGGTGGTGTGGGTGCGGCAGGGGCTAGATGAAGCGTTCAACGAGTGCAGTTTCGGCAATGCGAGTTAAGCCATCACGCAGGGAGCGCGCACGAGTCTCACCAACACCCTCAACTGCCTGCAA
>RGCY01000234.1 GCA_009918865.1 Actinomycetota bacterium | reverse complement strand
TGGCCGCGTGCTAGACGTGTCGTCAGCGATGGGCGCCGCACCGAATACCATCACTGTCCGTGTGGACCCGAACCAAGAGATCAGGAATGCCCTCCGAGGCCGGAACCAAGCGCTGCGGTTGTGTTGGCGAAGGCGCTCTCATTAGCAACACTTCTACCGTTGAGAACGGTCGATGCCAACAAGGAAGGGGTCGGTTGCAAGGTCATGGTAGTTGGTGTGCTGTTTTGGTGTGGTTGATTGTGGACGAGGCGATCAATCCGATTTCTCTAATCCTGTTTGTCTGTTTGTCGGCAGGCACAATGTGTTCGCTTTGTCTTTGCGCTAGCTGTCATCTAGCCGACAGTCCCAATCGAGCCATGGCTCTATCGACGGGGGCGGTCGCAGGCGTTGGCGAGGCTGGCAACGACGGCAGGCCCAAGATGATGGTGGTGTGATCATGGCAATCTTGGATGTCAGAGTGACGGTGCTGTGGATGGAACGCCCAAGCCCGATCCGGTGGTGCTGCCGAAGGCAAGGTTGGATTTGCGCAAGGCACCATCGGTGTTGATTGTGCCCAACGTGAGGGAGCCACCGCTACGCCAATCGGTGTCGGCGTCAAACATCAGTTGGCGAGTGTCGGTGGCATAGGCAAGGGTGCTGACACCGGTGCCGAGCCGACGGATGTTGTCGAGGGTGCCCACAACAACGGCGATCCCTTTGCTTGGCTGCGGTGTGGCATTGCCAGAATCGAACAGGGAAATACGTCCGTTGTTGTCGACTTCATAGATGGCTCCGTAGCGATCCCAGAGATCTTGGGTGATGCTGGCGATGGCACTGTTGAGCACCAACTGATCACCACCGTTCCCGGTCTCAAAGGCGCGGAACGTTGTGCCATCTGACCCAATCACGTCTACTGAGCCCAGATCATTGCCAGCAGCATTCATGACCCGTCCTGTGAGCCAAAGCTCTTGCTTCTGGTTGTCGTTCAAGCCATTCCAGTAGCTTGAGCTGGTCAGCAGTTGGTTGACTTGCAGGGTGGAGGCAGCGGTGAGGGCTGCGTTGGCGTCGGTGAGCAGGAACTGATCGCTGGCACCCGATGTGCCGCTGACCAAATCTGACTGCAGACCACCATCAAAGACATTGCCCAATCCGCTGGCCGCACCCATGATGGTGTCGTCGCCGAGGTTGCCCCACGACACAACCCGTTGGCTTTCTTCGGCCACTCGAATTTTGTCTTTTTGGTATCCCCCCCAGAGGCTGCTGTCTCGGGCAAGATCAAGGTCGATGCTGTTGTTGCCAGCTTGGGTGAAAATCCAACTCCCACTGGCATCACCGGCCACGACATCGTCGCCAGAGCTTGTGTTGATCGTGCTGTTGCGGATGCCGTTAAAGCGATCTGATTGTGATCCCACGGCTGATGAATCGCTGTCGTGAACCAACGGTTGGTCTTCGCTGAGGACACCATCACCATTGGCATCAATCTCAATTTCGGTTTCTCTCAGTATCTTTCCAAAAATATAATCGTTACCAGCGTTGGTAGCCACAATGCTGTTGTTCAAGCCAGCAGCCAAGAGGCCATCATTGGCGGGAGCCGACCCGTTGTAGCGAATACCATTGTCAAAGACACCACCGCGGGCAATCACGGTGGTGTCTCCCCCGCCCGAGCGGATGGTGCTGTTGTTGATGCCGATACCGCGAAGATCGCTGACGCTACTGACCTGGCGGGCTGCCTGAAGAGATGCTGGGTCTTGGCTTGGGTTGCCCAAGACATCACGCACCTGCAGCTCAATCA
>RGCY01000233.1 GCA_009918865.1 Actinomycetota bacterium | reverse complement strand
GGTAGCCAAGACAGATGAAGCACGTGATCTCGTCCGTTCTCAGTAAAAGCATTGCCCTTCTCCGCTCGCGCCCCGCACCTAGCCGCACCACGCCTGATGTTGCATGGGACAGCACCGCTCTCGGTGCGTCCCCAAGTGCGGATGGGGTACATTTCGCGGTGCATGCACCGTATGCCACTGGGGTGTATGTAGCTCTTTATGACCCGGCACTCCCGGAGCGCGAGACGGAGCGCTTGCCCATGCAGCGCGATGAGAACGGCGTGTGGCATGCCTTTGCTGCCGGGCTGCTGCCGGGAGCGCTCTATGGCTTTCGCGCGAGCGGGCCGTGGAACCCCGTAGGCGGTCACTGGTTTAATGAGCACAAACTTCTGCTCGATCCGTATGCCAAAGCAACTGTTGGGGAGCCGAGTTGGCGCGCGGAAATGCAAGGTGCCACCGCGCTAGCAGCGCCTGACACGCAGGACAGCGGTCCCGTGATGCTGAAGGCCGTGGTGATCGATGATGCGTTCGACTGGGCTGGCGATGTGCCACCGAGCACGTCCTGGGACGACACGCTCATTTACGAACTGCACGTGAAGGGTTTCACGATAAGGCACCCTGCGCTGCCGGAATCGTCGCGCGGCACGTATGCGGGGTTGGCGCATCCCGCTGTAGTCGGCGAGCTGACCGCGCTCGGCGTCACTGCGGTGCAACTTTTACCTGTACACCAGCATCTGGATGATGGGTTCCTCGCGCTGCGTGGTCTCGGCAATTACTGGGGCTACAACACGATGGGCTTTTTTGCGCCACATCATTCCTACGCCCAAGCGCGCGAGCCGCAGGCACAAGTGGATGAGTTCAAGACCATGGTGCGTGAACTCCACCGGGCTGGCATTGAGATCATTCTCGATGTCGTTTACAACCACACGGCGGAGGGAGATGAGAAGGGGCCGCTTCTCAATCTCCGCGGGTTAGATAATGCTGGCTATTATCTGCTGGGACAAGACGCGCACACAGTGAACTACACTGGCTGCGGCAATACAGTGAACGCTGCGAGCCCGATAGCGCTCAGGCTCATCATGGACAGCATGCGCTACTGGGTGGAGCAAATGCACGTGGATGGCTTTCGCTTCGATCTCGGGGCGACGTTGGGCCGTCGGGGAGAGGTTTTTGATGCTGCGGCACCGTTTTTCCAAGCAGTGGCGCAAGACCCGGTGCTGCGCAAAATCAAGCTGATTGCGGAACCTTGGGATACGGGCCCCAATGGGTATCAGGTCGGTGGTTTTCCGAAGCCATGGCATGAACTCAACGGACGCTACCGCGACAAAGTGCGTCGGTATTGGGCGGGTGACGCGACGGCGACTGCGGCTTTTGCGAAGCGCTTGTGCGGCAGCCAGGATATCTTTGCACCATCGGGTCGCTCGCCCCTTTCCAGCATCAACCTACTGACGTCACATGATGGGTTTACTCTGCGCGATCTATGGAGCTACAACCACAAGCATAACGAGCAAAATGGGGAGCAGAATCGCGACGGTGACGACAATAATCACAGTTGGAATTGCGGCATAGAAGGGGAGACGCCTGATGTAGCCGTGAATGCACTGCGTCGTCGTCTCGCGCGTTCCGCACTGGCAACGCTGTTTTGCTCGTTGGGGGTTCCTTTCTTGACGATGGGAGATGAGCGTTGGCGCACCCAAGGAGGGAACAACAACGCGTATTGCCAGGATAATGAGGTGAGCTGGTTAGACTGGGCGCCCGCTGATGAGAGCACCGCGATGCGCAGCTTTGTCACGCAGCTCCTGCGCTTTCGGCGGGCTCAT
>RGCY01000232.1 GCA_009918865.1 Actinomycetota bacterium | reverse complement strand
CTTGCAGACAACCCAACTACCCACAATTGCGTGTTCTGACCCGAGGCGTTGTAGAACATGACACCCACTTGTGCCGCACTGGCAACAGCAGTCGTCGTGGCCGAGAGGTTTGCACCAATCCACTTCAGAGCGGAGGCTATTGAACCTGCATCCACACCGGTACCGACGATAATGACCTGAGTCGCGCTCATCGCCGCACCATCATCGTTGTCAATGGCTAGACGCTCGCCAGCGCTCTTGAGGAACACAACATTCAGCGCATCGGTGCTGTGGGCTGAAGCGCCGTATGTGGAGGCACTCAGCAGACCAAACAATGAAGCCGAGCCACCAAGATAAATCTTGTCTTCGGTCGTGCTAGAGGCAAAATCAAAGCCCCTAATCGTGGCCTCTGTCAGACCCGCGCTCGCTGAAACCAAGCCACCCCTATCGATGTAGAGCCTGTCCAAACCGGTGGAAGGAGCAAGCTCGATGGTGTCGCCTTTCGTGCTCAGGTAAATCGTGTTCCCGCTTGCACGAGCGGAGACAGTCTGCGCGGCCGCGGCACTTGACAGATCGAGCACCACACTACCGCCTGCGTTCAACACAATTCCCGACGTCACAGCTGCGGCACTGCCCAGATCGATATTGGTGGTACCGCTGGTGTTGCTCACAGTAAGGCTGGCCATTGTGACGGAGCCCCGGGCAGAACCTACATCGAACGTTACTCCGCTTCCGTTGATGACCACCGCACCCATAGTGATATTCGTTGCCTCTAGAGCGGAGACATTGAGATCAACCCCATCGGTGTTAATGGTGATGCTTCCGAAGTTTGTGGCAACAAATTCACCCGAAACGGTTGTGTTACCAGAACCGAGAGTGATATTGCCGATTGCAGACGCCTTGAGGCCGGCAATCGTAGTCGCTGATGCTCCATTGATGCTAACTGTGCCGATGGTGCTGGACACGGCCTGGATGTCACCGACGCTAATCACACCGCCAGCCCCCATTGTGAGGCTGATGTTGCCAATGGACTTTGTGTCCGAGGTGATGCCGGACACAGCGATGGTGCCGGAAGTGCCAGCAGTCAGCGTGAGGTTTCCGATGGTCGCAGTGGCGCGGAGCCCCTCGAGGTCGATGCGAACGTTCGTGGTGCCCGAGACTGAGATGTCACCGATACCAATTGACGCAGTCGTACCAGCAATTGTTGCGGAGCCGAGGTTTACAGTTGCACTTGCCCCGACAGCACTGATGGAGACACCGCCAAACCCTGCTGCCGTGGTCGTACCAGAGGCCGCAAGAACATCAAGCACCAGATCGGCATCTTTCGCCAGAGTACCGGTGATCGTTCCAAAGGTCTTGCCGTCCGTGATGGAACCGACCGTCACTGTGGAGGTCTGCCCGGCAGTGATGGAGAAACCGGCAATTCCCGAGCCCGCTACAGTCCCAACACTCACAAGTCCAGAAGAGGTTTGAGCGATGGTAACCAGGCCGACAGTTGAGTCTGCGTCAATTCCACCGAGTGTAAGCGAACCCTCTGCCCCTGCAGTCAATGTAGACGCAGCGACCACCTTGGCTGCGACGCTTCCGTTTGCTCCGACGTACGTCCCGCTAGCGCCAACCACAATTGAGAGGGCCGAGATGGTTCCAGAGGCCGCACCAGCATTGATGGCTGTGGCGTAAGCGATTCCAGAGCCGACCGCGATGTTTGCGTCTATCGAGCCGGAATTGTTGATGTAGATTGAGAGACCCTGGCCACCATTTGCACCTAGGCCAGCCTCACCCGTCAAAACGACATCGAGGTCGATAACTGCACCCTCGTTTGCGCTGATTACCCCCAAGTATACGTCGGA
>RGCY01000231.1 GCA_009918865.1 Actinomycetota bacterium | reverse complement strand
CTTCCTGCTGTGGTTGAGCGTGCTCGACAAGCCGGTCAGGCGCTTGCGCGATGATGGAAAAGTCCACACCCTTGAAGGTGCTTGCCGCGCTCTCTGGTGGTGTCGATTCAGCAGTGGCAGCGGCACGATGTGTTGATGCTGGCCATGATGTCACCGCCGTTCACCTTGCACTGTCTGAAACCCCAGAAGCGCGTCGCAGTGGTGCTCGCGGTTGCTGTTCACTTGAAGATTCTCGCGATGCTCGGCGCGTTGCGGATTCACTTGGTATCCCTTACTACGTATGGGACGTGGCGGAGCGCTTCACCGAAGAAGTCATTGAAGATTTCATCGCTGAATACGCGGCCGGACGCACTCCAAATCCCTGCTTGCGATGCAATGAGCGAATCAAATTCGCAGCAGTGCTCGAGCGCGCGCTGGCACTTGGATTCGACGCAGTGTGCACCGGTCACTACGCGCAGGTGCGCACTGGTGGCGCAGGGTATGAGTTGCATCGGGCAGTGGATCCGGCGAAAGACCAGTCCTATGTGCTCGCAGTGCTCACACAAGACCAATTAGCGCACTGCATGTTTCCGCTCGGGGATTCCACGAAAGACCAAGTGCGCGCGGAAGCGTCGGCGCGAGGAATTCAAGTGGCGAGCAAGCCGGATAGTCACGACATCTGTTTCATCCCGAATGGCGACACAAAGGCATGGCTGAGTGCTCGCATTGGCGTGCGCAGTGGCGAGATTCGTGATGCAGAAACTGGCGACGTGATTGGCGAACACGAAGGTGCCCACGCCTACACCGTTGGTCAGCGTCGGGGGCTTGGACTCGATGTCAGCGCGCCAGACCGTGCGCGCCGTTATGTTGTTGGTGTCGACACCGGCACCAACACGGTCTTGGTCGGGCCACCAACTCTGCTCGATGTTGACCACATCAGCGCCGAGCGACCTGTGTGGTGCGGCCCCACCGTAACTGTTGGAGCAGAGGTGAGCGTCCAAGTGCGCGCACACGGTGAAGTGATACTTGCCCGGGTTGCGGAAATCACCTCAGCAGGTGTCGTGAGCGTGAAACTTGTCGAGCCCCTACGAGGTGTCGCTCCCGGGCAAGCGCTCGTGCTCTACGACGGAACTCGCGTCATTGGTTCTGCGACCATCACGGGTTCGCGACGCGAGCGCACGTGAGTCAGCGAATACGCGCGCATGCTGCGGCAACAGGAATTGGTTCGCTGCCCCTTGGCCTGGCAACCAAGGGGCGTGTGACGGACCCACGCGAAACCGCTCGCATCGTTTCAGATGTCTTCCCAGAATTGCCACACATGGTGGAACTACCAGGTCGCGGCGCTGGTGCGGACATGGTTGGTCGCACCGCTGCAATGCTTGGGTTGGTTTCCGCTGACTTTGCCGTGCACACTGTTCCAAGCGGCTGGCGTCGAACCTCGCGCCCGGGGGTCGATGTTGAGCGTGCGAGTCGCTGGCTCGATGAAGACTTCGACGCACTTGCTGAAGTGTGTGCGGAATATCGCGGCCCTTTCAAGATTCAAATGTGTGGACCATTGACATGGTGTCGTGTTGTTGAGGATATCGCTGGCGAGCCAGCGTTGCGGGATGCCGGTTTTGTTTCCGATGTGGTTGCAGGGATTGGTGAAGCGGCAAAACTGCAGGTTGCACGACTGCGGCGGCTCGTGCCCGCAGTCACGGAAGTGGTGGTGCAAATCGATGAGCCGGCTCTCGCGCAAGTGATGACCGGGGCGGTGAAAACTGCGAGCGGTCGTGGCCGGATTGCACCTCCAGATGAGCAGCACACGCGCGCGTGGTTGACACACATTGTGGAGGGAATCAGGGCAGCAG
>RGCY01000024.1 GCA_009918865.1 Actinomycetota bacterium | reverse complement strand
AAATTGTAACTGTAACTCTAGAAACAAGTTATAAACCTCGGGTAGAAGTTTCGAAAACTTATTCTCAGCGTTGTTTGAGGCGCCAAGCAGCGTCAATTTCGCGACACGAACTGTCTAGTTGTTCGTGTGAAGTTCGGCATTCAAGCCAGTCCAGGTGTCTGACCGCGGCAGCATTTCAACTGCGCCGCTGACGGAATTGCGTCGCAGCAACATGCCAGACTTCGTTGAGAGCGCTCGCGCCGGCACAACGGAACCATCAGGCAAAGCGACTTTGGTGCCGGCTGTGATGTAGACCCCGGCTTCAATGACGCAGTCATCGCCAAGGCTGATGCCCACACCGCTATTCGCACCTAAAAGGCATCGCTCGCCGATGGTGATGACCTCATTGCCGCCGCCAGAGAGCGTGCCCATGATTGACGCTCCGCCACCGACATCTGAACCATCTCCAACCACAACACCAGCACTGATGCGACCTTCCACCATGCTTGCACCGAGTGTGCCGGCATTGAAGTTGACGAAACCTTCGTGCATCACGGTTGTGCCCGCAGCGAGATGCGCTCCTAATCGCACTCGGTTCGCGTCCGCAATGCGAATGCCGCTTGGAACAACGTAGTCAGTCATCCGCGGAAATTTGTCAACGCCGTGAACAGTGAGATGCAGCCCTTTCACTCGAGCGCGAAGGCGAACGACATCCAAGTTCTCCACACTCACCGGGCCGAGAGATGTCCAGGCAACGTTGGCGAGCAATCCAAAAATGCCTTCAAGATTGATGGTGCGCGGCTTGACCAGCCGGTGAGAGAGCAGGTGTAGGCGCAAGTAAGCATCAAGCGCATCCACTGCAGGAGCCTGCAGGTCTGCAATGTCGCAGCGCATGGGCTGCACACGAACATCGCGCATGCCATCGGAGTCGGTGCCCCGTTCGAGTCCTTCGGTTTCAGATGCCTGTGTGCCGAGTGCCGGTGCCGGAAACCAGGCGTCGAGCATGACATCGCCGGCCCAGGTCGCGAGTGCGTGTCCGCAGGCTGGACCAGACACTGGTTGCAAGTTTGCCGCGGCCATGACGACTACCGTAGCCGCGTGACTCTTAACCTCGATGCCGGTGCGGTGAGGCTCGCCGCTCAACTGGTTGACCTACCGAGTGTGTCGTTTGATGAATCCGCCATTGCAGATGCGGTGTTTGACGCGTTGATTTCGCTGCCGCACCTGACGGTGCAACGTGTGCGCAACTGTGTGATTGCTTCAACAAGGCTTGGTCGAGATTCTCGAGTTGTGCTCGCCGGCCACCTTGACACTGTGCCAGCGGCTGGTAACGAATCCGCTCGTCTCGATGAGCAGACCAAGACGTTGTTTGGGTTGGGAAGTTGCGATATGAAAGGTGGGGTGGCGGTGATGCTGAGAGTTCTCGCCGCTGCTAGCAACCCACGCCGCGACATCACCGCAATCTTCTATGACTGTGAGGAAGTCGCATCCGAGCACAATGGCCTCGGTTTGATTGCTCGCGAGCATCCCGAATTGTTGACCTGTGATGTTGCGATTCTCCTTGAACCCAGTAACGCCGGCATTGAGGCTGGATGTCAAGGAACATTACGCGCCATCGTGAGCACTAGCGGTAAGCGTGCACACACGGCTCGCGCATGGCGTGGAGAGAACGCAATCCATGCTGCTGGTGAGGTTTTGTTGCGGCTCTCGAAATACGAACCACGAAAGCCCGTGATTGACGGTTTGCAATTCCATGAGGGTTTACAAGCAGTAGGCATCAACGGTGGAGTGGCCGGCAACGTGGTCCCTGATGCCTGTGAGGTGACCGTGAACTTTCGATTTGCACCCGACCGCACCGCAGAGCAAGCACAGGCGCATGTCCGTGATGTGTTTGCTGGATTTGATGTTGAGTTCACTGACTGTGCTGCTGGTGCTGCTCCCGGGCTGAGCCAACCGGGATTGGTTGAACTCATTGACAAGGTAGGTGGCACGGTTCAGCCAAAACTTGGGTGGACTGATGTGGCTCGGTTCTCGGCTCTTGGCGTGCCTGCGGTGAATTTCGGACCAGGAGACCCCGCACTTGCGCACTCCCCGGATGAGCACGTGTCGTGTGAGCAGATTGAGCGGTGTGAGCACGTGTTGGTCGACTGGTTGACGTGACATTCTGAGACGCGCTTTGGATTGGTCCATGAAAGCACTGCGTTAAGCGGAAACAAGAGAGGACGGCACACCTGCCTACGCAGGTGCGCCGTCCTCGTGAACGACAGTGGTTACTGCTTGATTGCTGCGATGTCGAGAACGACTTTGATGTCATCGCTGACCAGCCAGCCACCGACTTCAAGTGGTGCATTCCAAGTCAGACCGAAGTCTTTGCGGCTAATGGTGGTGGTGCCTTCGAAGCCTGCGCGAACATTTCCGAATGGGTCTTTGGTGACGCCGCCAATTTCAACGTCCACAGTGACCGGCTGGGTGATGCCCTTGATGGTCAGGTTGCCCTTGAGCGTGCCGGAATCTCCATTGATAGCGACATCCGTGCTCTCAAAGGTCATCTCCTTGTGGTTTTCCACATCGAAGAAGTCCGCACTGCGCAGGTGGCCATCACGGTCAGCAACTCCAGTGTTCACGCTCGCTAGATCCGCGCTGAAAGACACCTTGGATGCCGCAGGGTTCTCCGCGTCGATGGCGAGATTGCCTTGGAACGTGTCGAATGTGCCGCGCACCTTGGTGATCATGGCGTGGCGAGCAACGAAACCGATTTGGGTGTGGGCTGGGTCAATGACCCAGGAGCCGGCAAGGTCTGTCGGTGCAGTCATGGTGGTCCTTTCAGGTCTCGCGGGACGGTTAGCCTCCGCAATTTTGTTGAACGTTCAAATAATAGCACGGGGCTGGAGTTGGGTTGACCGTACCCACGCGCCCGGAGTGCGTACCGTGTGCCCGTGAACTCGCCCACCCCTACCGACGGCCCGGCGGAACAGCGCCGCAAAGGTCCGGTGTTGTTGCGTCGCACCGCCGTAGAGCCGTCAACGACCGACCAACGCCTCCTCGATTCGCGCGGTCCGACAGATTGGCTACACGCCGACCCGTGGCGGGTTATGCGCATCCAGAGCGAGTTCGTTGAAGGGTTCGGTGCACTCGCCCAAATCGGACCTGCGATTTCTATCTTCGGCAGCGCGCGCACCGCTAGCCACACACGCGAATACGAGCAAGCCGAAGCCTTGGCTCGAGGATTGGTGGACTCTGGGTTTGCCGTGATTACTGGTGGTGGCCCAGGCATCATGGAGGCGGCCAACAAGGGCGCGTGTGAAGCCGGTGGAGTCAGTGTTGGTTTGGGAATTGAATTGCCATTCGAGCAAGGTTTGAACCAATGGGTCGACATCGGCGTGAACTTCCGCTACTTCTTTGCTCGCAAGACCATGTTTGTGAAGTACGCACAAGGTTTCGTCGTTTTTCCCGGTGGCTACGGCACTCTGGATGAACTTTTTGAAGCGCTCACACTTGTGCAAACTCGCAAAGTCACTGTGTTCCCAGTCGTGCTGGTTGGCGAGGATTTTTGGCGACCACTTGTTGAGTGGATGCGCACGACACTTGCGGGCACTGGACGCATCAATGAACAGGATTTGGAACTTTTCACGGTCGTGGACAATCCTGAAGACGCACTTGCGGTCATCAAGGAAGCCGACCAAGAGCGACGCACGATTCACCACAATGGCCATGTTTTTGGCGGCAACTAATGGCGACTGTTGCGCTGGTGTTCTTGGGCGCCGGGGTCTATGTGTTGGCCGGTTGGTGGCTCTCGGGTCGTTTCGGGCAGGAGAAGTTGGAGCCTGAAGCAAGTGCTGATGCCGCGCTGGAACCGGCGCGGCTATCGAGCAACCATGACGGACGCGTTGAGTTTGACACGGCGGTGCGTGGCTACCGCATGGATGAAGTCGACACCGTGATTGCGCAGATGCAACAACGCATGAATGAGCAAGCAGCGGAAATTGCGGCACTGCGCACTGCGATGGGCGCGGCAGAAGTGACGAGCGCTGGTGAGGGCGCGAGTGATCTCGAAAACGTCGGCTCTGACTCCGCTAACGTTGGTAGCCCGTCGAATCAGGGCGCTACACAGGCCGCTACACAAGCAGCACAAGCAGTGGAAATTGCTGGCACAGCCGCGCATGCTCACGACTCTGCATCTGCGACCTCGGCGGCGATGCCACACACTTCGCACATGGCTGCTCCCGTCACTATCGAGTTACGCATCGCTATGCCAGCCTCTGCGCAGGCGGTGTGGGACGCCATCACGGACTGGCCGAGTCAGGGTACGTGGATGCTCGGGACGCGAGTGTGGGTTGGCGCAGGAGACGGTCGCAGCGTCGGCTCAAGGATTGAAGCTTTCACAGGAGTGGGCAAGCTCGGGTTCTTGGACACCATGAACATCACCGTTTGGGACCCACCGCACCGCTGCGAAGTGCTCCACACCGGCCGGGTTGTGCGAGGTGTTGGTTGGATGGCAACCGAGGCCTCAGCCACCGGGTCAGACACCTGTGTGTTTGTGTGGGGTGAGCGGCTGCACCTGCCCTGGGGATGGTTTGGTCGGCTCGGTTGGCTCATTGCAGGTCCGCTCATGAAGGCCGGAGTGCGCGCATCGCTGGTCCGATTTCAGCGCGTGCTCAGCGCGAGTGGGCGCTGACCGCCCATCGGCTTAACCTAGGCACGGCTGAACGCAGCCCTGGTCGCCACCCGTTCTTGCTGCCCCTACCGGCGTAAGCGATAATTGGTGCACTAACTGAGACCCCTCCGGCTCCTCATGACGAACGGTCGCGACCGCATAGCGGACACCGAACGAAATGGCGAAATCCGGAGGGTGGAATCCGTACTGAGAGGGACTGGCAATGGCCGCGATGAAGCCGCGCACGGGTGAGGGTCCTATGGAGGCCGTCAAAGAGGGCCGGCACATCATCATGCGGGTTCCGATTGAGGGTGGCGGCCGCCTTGTCGTGCAACTCAACGCTGAAGAAGCCAAGGAACTTGGCGCGGTTCTCAACGCTGTTGTGAGTTAGTGCTGGTTCCCATCAGGTTGATGGGTGAGCGTCGCTACCGCGTCGCATGATGAGTCTCGGATTACGGCGCGACTGCAATGAGAAGCCCTGGGCCAACTGGCAGCACCACCGGAATCAATCCCACATTTTCTGCGACCGCGGTCAACATGCCTCGCACGGCCACGGTGGCGGCATCTCTGCGCGCAGGGTCTGGCACCTTGCCACCTGACAGCGCATCGTCTACGACCAGCAATCCGCGTGAACGAAGTAGTGGTAAGGCGCACTGAAGTAGTTCGGGATGTTCGCGCTCGTCTGCGTCAATGAACACCATGTCATACGCAGCAGGTGTCAATCTCTGGAGAACATCGCGCGCTTTGCCCGTGATGACTCGAGTGCGTTGTGGCGGCACGGCTGCCTCGGAGAAGGTGGTGCGCGCAATCCTTTGGTTTTCGGCTTCGTAGTCAATCGTGGTCAGCACACCGTTGCTGGCCATGCCGCGCAGAATCCAGGTTCCAGAAACCCCGGTGCCAGTGCCCACCTCAACCACGGCAGTTGCTGCGGTGGCGGCCGCCAAAACCTGCAGCAGTGCGCCTACCGCAGGTTCAACTGGCTGGCAGCCGGCATCTCGCGCCTTAGCCCGGGCACGCAAGAGAATCTCATCCTCTGCTCGCCACTGCTGGCTCCAGGCTGCGGACTGCAGCGCGGTGGTCTCTTCGGGCGTCACGGGTGCAGCGTACGCACTAGAGTTCGAAGGGATTTAAGGCGACTCTCAGGCACAGATAAGCCACATCTCATGCTGTGTGGTCACGATGTGAAAAGACGACGAGATCGAGACCGCACCAACCACAATGCAGGTCGTGGATGTCCGCTCGCAGCAGCCGCGGGTGTAACAGTGAGGGTTTTGAGTTGTCGTCGCGGAAACGTCAGTCGGTTAGAGCAGTGAGGTGAGCGAAATGTCTGATGAGCAGGCGCCTACGGGAGTAGAGCCGGACTCAAGTCCTGCTGATGTTGCTTCTGCGATGCCGACGGTCGGTTCCGTCGACGATGTGCCCCAGTCGGAGCCGAGTGTGAAGGCGACACCTCCCACATGGAGTGAGCCTGGGCACACTCCGACGAGGTCAGCATCAGAAGTACCGACAGCTCCCACATGGAGTGAGCCTGGGCAACCGCCAGTTTCGCAGGTCGCAGAGGTAATGCCCGCGAACGGATTTGCTCCAACTGCGCCACTCTTTGCCTCGCCTGCGCCGAGCCCTGCGTCGAGCCCTGCGCCGAGCCCTGCGCCGCGACGCCTGGGCACGGTCGTTGTCGTTGCACTTGTGTCTGGATTGCTCGGCGGCGGCATTGGTGCTCAGTTCTTCCGAGACTCCGGTTCTTCACTCAATCCGGACACTGTTCTCAACAATGTTGGTGGAGATAGTGCATCAAGACCGGCGGCGAGTGTGGCTGGTGTTGCGCGGCGGATTCTGCCGACTGTGGTGTCAGTTGAAACGAATAGCGCGGATGGAAGTGGCAACGGTTCAGGTGCAGTGATTCAGAGTTCGAGTTCGCAGTCCTACATCTTGACCAACAATCACGTGGTGCTTGATGTCGTCACCTCTGGTGGAGCAATAAGTGTTCGACTGCAAAGTGGTGACCGCTATTCAGCAACCGTGGTCGGGCGGGATCCGTCTTATGACTTGGCAGTTCTGCGAGTGAACAAAGGCGGCTTACCTGTGATTCCGATGGGTGATTCAACCAAAGTTGTTGTGGGCGATGGGGTGATCGCGATTGGGTCACCACTGGGTCTCACAGGCACTGTCACAAGTGGGATTGTCAGCGCTCTGCGTCGACCAGTGACAACGAACCCTTCCAACTCGGCAGATGAAACATCATTTATTTCGGCAATCCAGACGGATGCAGCCATCAATCCTGGAAACTCAGGCGGACCCCTTGTTGATGCGTCGGGCCGAATGATTGGCGTGAACTCCGCAATCGCAACACTAGGCCAGGAAATTACTGGTCAGTCCGGGAACATTGGCGTGGGGTTTGCGATTCCCATCAATCAGGCCCGGCGAGTAGCGCAACAGATTATCCGCACTGGCGGATCCACATTCCCAGTGATTGGTGTGCAACTTGATCGGATGTACACAGGCGATGGTGCGCGGATTGCCATGGTTGAACAAAGTGGACCGGCGCGTTCTGCAGGTTTGCGCGTGGGAGATGTCATCACTCGTGTTGACGGAAGGCTGATGGCTGATGCCACCGATGTCATCACCACGATTCGTTCCTATGCCCCCGGCGATGCCATCTCAATCACGGTGCAACGCGGCAACTCTGAGCGCACCGTGACGCTAACGCTGGGTTCGCGACCTTCGCTGTGATGCTCACCTTGCACTGTCGAGACGCATGGGTCCATGACAGGATGCGGCACTGTGTTTGACATCGGTGCCGGCGAGTTCATCGTGATTGCATTAGTGGCACTGCTGATTGTTGGTCCCGAGCGTTTGCCCAGCATTGCCCGACAGTGGACTGGGACGCTGCGTGCAATTCGTGAACAAGCAGCGCGAGCGAGAGCTGATTTGCAAGATTCTGTTGGAGCAGATGTCAACGATGTTGTGGACTTAATGAGGCAAGCCGACCCACGACGCTTGCTCGACGCGGATTTTGAGCAGCAATCTGGTCAGGTGAACCGACCATCGGCACGCGCATCGTCATCCGTGCCACCCGCGCCTGCCTGGGATGCGGATACCCCATGACCTTGTTGGGTCATCACCTCCACGGAACTCGCGCTCGACAAGACATTGCATTTGCAGCGCTGCCAAAGCTGCTGCTCACAGCCTCTAGCGTGTTCGTTGCGGTCACGGCAATGGCGGCAGTTGGTTGGTCTTCAGCGTTGGATCACGCAGCGCGGCTGACCGCATGGCTGAGCAATGACATGCTGGACGAGGTGCTCAAGGAGGTTGAACGTCCTGGTCAGCGCGTGGTGGTGTTGCCGGTTCTCTTCGCTCTGACAACGTATCTCGGCTGGCGACGTCGACGCAGTCTTCCTTGGCTAGCAGCGCTGTTTTCAGTTGCTTTCGTGAACATCATGGTTGGGGTAGTGAAGTGGTGGAGTGAGCGCGCAACGCCGCGACTTGGCGGCTCGGAATTCTTCAACGACAACATCAGCCGCACCTTCGGTGCTTATCCGAGTGGGCATGCCACAAATGTCGGAATGTGGGCCACGTTGGCGTGGTTTCTCGTTCACGATGCGCAGCGACGAGTTCGACGTGCAGTGCGCGGTGCGGCATGTGGCATGTCAGTGGTGATTGCAGCCTGTTCCTGGTTACGGACAACGCACTGGCTAACAGACTTGATTGCAGGACTTGCCTTGGGATGTGCATTAGCCACGCTGGGTTTGATGACCGCACAACTTCTGGATGCTCGACTATCTCGCGGGCGAGACTGAAAGCGGCATTCCGACAAGTCCACGTGGTCGACTTGCAAGAGACTCAGCGAGTGCGCTGATTTCTTGTGCCGCAGGGGATTTGTGGTGATGCACAACAAATGGCACTGAATCTGCCGCCGGGTCTGCTAGGGCTGTGTCGTATGTGATGCGCGCCAAAACGGGCACCGGCGAACCGACCGCATCACTCAGGGTGTTGGACACTAAGTCAGCACCGCCGGTTCCAAAGATCGGAGTTCGCTCGCCACATCCAGCGCACAGCATTGAAGACATGTTTTCCACCACACCGAGAACGCGCTGGCGCAGGCGATGTGCCAACATGCCGGCGCGCACCGCCACCTCAGCAGCCGAGGTGTTGGCGGTCGTCACAACAATGACTTCAGCATTCGGCAGAGTTTGACCGATTGACATGGGCATATCGCCCGTGCCAGGTGGTAGGTCTAGCAGGAGATAGTCAAGATCGCCCCACCACGTGTCAGCCAGAAACTGTTGAAGCACTTTGTGCAGCATTGGACCGCGGTAGGCAACTGGTTCGTTTACTCCACCAGGTTTAAACGGCAGCAAACTCATGACGCGCACGCCGTGTGCAACCGGCGGCATGAACAATCCCTCGACATATGTGGGTGCTGCTGTGAGACCGAGTAGACGCGGAATTGAATGCCCGTAAACATCTGCATCGATGAGACCGACGCTGTGCCCACGCGCTGCAAGCGCAGCAGCGAGATTTGCGGTGATGGAAGACTTACCAACACCACCTTTACCCGATGCAATGGCAAGCACGCGCGTCAATGAGCCTGGTTGAGTGAACGGAATAGGTCGAGCATCCGAGCCGGTGAGCGTCGTGCGCAGTGCTGCTCGCTGCTCATCTGTCATCACGCCGAATCGCACGCGTACATCAGTGACATCGGGAACGCTGAGTAGTGCTGATTCCACACGCGAAGTGATGGTCTCTCGCATGGGGCACCCGGTGACTGTGAGAGTGACTTCTACATTCACAACACCATCGGTGAATTGCAGGTCCGCAATCATGCCCAAATCAACCAAGGAACGGTGAATCTCTGGGTCCTGCACTGGTCGCAGGGCTTCCCACAAGGTTTCGAGTGAAGTCACGTGGTGATGCTACGCGTCAGCCGCGTTCTTCGCGCTCGTCGTCCCGCTCTTGCAGGATGTCTCGGATTTCGCCGCGGATGTAGTCACGTGTGGCGAGTTCGCCCATGGCGATGCGAAGTGCTGCCACTTCACGAAGCAAATACTCAGTGTCGGCTAGTAGCCGGTCAGTGCTGGCCCGGTCATCTTGGTATTGCACGCGGTCGCGGTCGGCTTGACGGTTCTGAGCAAGCAGGATGAGTGGCGCGGCATATGACGCCTGCAGGGACAGCAGGAGTGTGAGGAACAGGAATGCGTAAGGGTCAAAGCGCAAGTGCTCTGGCCCAAGGGCATTCCACGCAATCCACGCGACGATCACCACTGTCATCCACGCGATGAACTTCCAGGAGCCGATGAACCGAGCAATGCGTTCACTCAGGCGACCGAAGCGTTCGTGATCAATGGAGATGCCACGGCGTTGACGACCGCGTGGTTGGTCGAGGCGAGCAGACTTTTCAGCCATCAGTGCCCTCCTCCATGTTGCGCCAGCGGTCCGGCAGCATGTGGTCGATAACGTCGTCGACTGTCACCGCCCCTAGCAAATGCTCATGCTCATCCACCACCGGAATTGCCACCAAGTTGTAGGTGGCGAATGCGCGTGTGACTCGGCTTAGTGGCGCCGCGGGGTCTAGTGGTGGTAGGTCATCGACCACGGCAGAGACCAAGGTCGCAGGTGGTTCACGCAAGAGTCGTTGAATGTGCGCCACACCGAGGTAGCGCCCGGTGGGAGTTTCAGTCGGGGGGCGAACCACGAACACCTGAGCCGCTAGCGCGGGGGAGATATCTGGGTTACGCACACGTGCAAGTGCTGCTGCCACAGTCGCATCCGGACCGAGAATCACTGGCTCAGTGGTCATCATGCCGCCGGCGGTGTATTCGCCGTACTCCATGAGTCGACGTAAATCATCGGCGTCGTCTGGTTCCATTTGGGCAAGCACTGCATCGGCTTGTTCGGGTGTGAGCTCGCTGAGCAAGTCAGCTGCGTCATCGGGATCCATCTCTTCAATGACATCAACCGCGCGCGTGCCTTCAAGTGCTGTGACGATTTCAATCGCGTCGTCTTCGGGTAACTCTTCAAGAATGTCAGCGAGTAATTCATCATCAAGTGCGCGCACAACTTCAAGTCGCCGTTTGGCGGGTAGGTCGTGGAGTAGTCGCGCGATGTCAGCCGCGCGCAAGTCTGTGATGGCGGAAAGAAACGCCTCAGCAGATTGCACATCAGGTGTGAGTGATAAGCCGGCAACCTGCGGCCAGTCAAGCAACATCGTTTCGCCGCGTCGCCGTAAACCAGAACCTGGCTTCTCAACGAAGACTTTGCAAATTTCCCAATCGCTGTTGCGATCTTGTTGCATTGCCAAGTCGCGTAAGAAAACGCGCTGGCTGTCCTTCACAACATGGGCTTCACGGTCAAGTAATTCCGCGATGAACAGGGTTTCGCCTTGCCTTGGTTGGAATCGACGGAGATTGACCACGCCAGTGGTGATGACCGCGCCGGCATCAATACTCGTGACGCGCGTCATCGGCACGAACACGCGGTGGCGAGCGGCGACCTCAACCACTAAGCCGTGCACGCGAGGCTGCCTGACGCCATCGAGGAGTTGAATAACCACATCGCGCACGCGACCCACCGTGTCGCCTTGGGGGTCGAAGACACGCAAACCCACAAGCCGCGCGAGAAACACACGCGGGTTACGGCTGGTGGATGTGGTCACAAGGGGCAGGTTACCGCGCGGCGGCTAGCCTTTCGTGGTGCGCAGACATTCCAGCGTGGGTCGGTCACGAACCTTGGTGCGGTCAGCAACGAGGCGTGACTCTGTTTTGCTGGCTTGCGCCATCTTTGGAATCTGCATGACTGGCCCCA
This sequence comes from Actinomycetota bacterium, assembly GCA_009918865.1. Taxonomy (GTDB): domain Bacteria; phylum Actinomycetota; class Actinomycetes; order S36-B12; family UBA5976; genus RFTO01. The sequence continues at coordinate 26 of RGCY01000024.1, read as the reverse complement.
TCATTGCGGCAAGTGATGTGCCAGCG
>RGCY01000230.1 GCA_009918865.1 Actinomycetota bacterium | reverse complement strand
CGTGCGACGATGTGGCCCGCGTTTTGACGATTTCGAGCGCGAGGCTGGCTGGGTGGTCAACCCCGATGGCACCGACACGGCGACGAGTGGGCGCTTTGAGCGCGGGAACCCGGCTCAGGTACGAGTTGGGACGCGCACGATGCAGCTTGATGATGCTGTCTCAGGGTTCCGTGCCATGGTGACGGGAGCGCGTGCCGGAGCAACGGCAAACAGCAATGATCTCGATGGGGTCACCACCGCCCGCTCGCCGCAGATCTCGCTCGGCGCTGACCCTGGCGACCTCGTCTTCAACGTTGCGTTCTCCTACGGTCCAACGGCAACATCAGCCGACTGGTTCCGCGTGTGGGTCGAGGCCGAGGATGGTACACGCACACTGGTGCACCAGCGCCTCGCCGCTTCGCGGTATCGGAACGCCGCATTCAGCGAAGTGCGGGTGGCTCTAAGCGCATGGGCAAACCAACCGGTACGGATTGTGATTGGCGCGGGTGATGGTGGCGGCGACAGCCTCGTTGAAGTGGTGGTCGATGACGTGAGAGTCGAACGCCGTTAAACTCGCCGCCATGTCAACGAAACCCACGCTCATTGCGGTGCTTACAGCCACCGTGCTAACTCTTTCGGTGCTCTCCACTCCCGCTACCGCTGAGGCAGCTGCTGGCCTATCTGTGCGACGTGCAACGACATCGAGCGAGTTTGCGGGGCAGATCGTACTTCGCGGCGTTCCCTCGTCCCTTTTGCAATACATCACGTTCACAGTCGTTCCAAAAAGCGGCAGCACCGCGAAGGCGATCAACGTCACATATTCAAAGGCGTATCTCGTGGCGCAGCACAAACTGGGTTCACGGGCAAAAGAGGCGACGGTCCCAATTTTCGGTCTGTACCCAGGCTTCAACAACACTGTGCGCATTACGGTGAAAGAGCTCTATCGCCGAGCGAAGAGCATCACCGTGCGTATGCGCACTACTCGATATGCAGGGTTCTTTAGCGCGGCGACGCGCGTGAACGTTACTCCTCGCAATACGGCAGTTTCCCTTAGTTACAGCTACATGTTGGTGAAGCATCTGCAGAACGGACTTGGTCCAATGATCCTCGACATAGACGGCAACGTTCGGTGGGCGGGGCGGCCAGGGCTCAATTCTCAGGGCGCGTATTTCTGGGATGGCGCAATCTACCTTGACAACGGTGAAGGGTATAGCGGAGGTTCAAAGTTCTACCGCATGGACATGACTGGCGCCCTCACTGAGGTGGCTGACTATGCGAGTGAAGGCGTATGGGGGTTGCACCACAACTACGATCTTGGGAAGAGTGGCTTACTGCTTGAAGTGAACGCAACAGTTGATGGTGCAAGTCACATTGAGTCAACCATCTTTGAGGTCAACAAGAGCGGTGAAATCTTGGAGCGGTGGAACATCACCCAGATCATTCGCGATGCAATGGTGATGGGAGGGGATGACCCGAGCGCCTTTGTTCGTGACGGCGCTGATTGGTTTCACAACAATGCGGCGACATATTGGGCGGCAACTGACACGCTCGTTGTATCAGGCCGTGAAGATTTTGTGATCGGAATTGGTTACACCGATAAGCAGATCAAGTGGATTCTTGGTGACCGCAGTAAGGCATGGGCGACCTATCCATCACTTTCGGCGTACGCGCTGACTATGGCTCCTGGCAGCCTTGCGCCAATTGGCCAGCATGCGGTTTCTATCACAGCAAGCGGTGAGCTGATGTTGTTTGATAACGGCTATCAGAGCTTGGCGCAGACGCCCGCAGGTGACAGTCGGACATATAGCGCGCCGAGAGCCTATGTGCTCGATCTGGTTGCCATGACCGCGA
>RGCY01000229.1 GCA_009918865.1 Actinomycetota bacterium | reverse complement strand
GGTCATAGGAGGTAAACCCGATTTCGGTGCGAGCATCCCCTGCACTTGTCTCGAGGTATGCGGTAGTCCCGACAACAGTGCCGGCAGGAAGGTCATTCACTTGCTGATTGAGCGTGACTGTCCATTGGCAAAAATTCGGTGCATTTGTGCGTAGCCCGTCGATGACTGAACGCCATTGCTCGGCAGATGGTTGCGCCATGACTGCGAATGTCCACACCGATTCATCTTGGAGTGCGAGCGCGAGCGCAGGCGCATCCGCAGCGCTGGAGCGACGTAACTCAACGAAGTCGCCTTGCAACACGGTGTCTTCCGATACTGGCCAGTGGGCTTCTGGCCACGCGACATCCACAGGACGCGGATCGGAAATGGGTTCGAACCGTTCAGTCATCGCTTCGCCCTACCTTCACTTCGCGCGCACGTCTGTCAGCCGCGAGTCAATTGCTGCTCAATCACTAGCCAATCGCTAGTCAATCAAGTCGCGAATGACAATGGTGGCGTTGCGGTCTTGCCCGACACCAATGGCCGAAATCCGAGCACCACTAATGACTTCCAAGAACTGCACATATGCACGAGCGTTAGCAGGTAGATCTTCCACCTTGCGAGCCTTGGAGATGTCTTCTTGCCAACCTGGGAGTTCCTCAAAGATGGGTTTGGCGTGATGGAAGTCCGTTTGTGACACCGGCACTTCATCGTGACGCACTCCATCAACGTCATACCCCACACACACCGGGATCTTCTCAAACCCAGTCAAGACATCTAGTTTCGTCAAGAAGAAATCCGTGAGTCCGTTGACTCGTGTTGCATACCGAGCAACTGGCGCATCGAACCAACCGCAACGACGCGGCCGACCGGTGGTCACACCGCGCTCACCACCAATGGTGCGCAAACGCTCACCGTTCTCATCGTGCAATTCGGTCGGGAAGGGTCCGGAACCAACTCGCGTTGCATAAGCCTTGAGGATGCCAATCACTCGCGAGATGCGAGTGGGGCCAATGCCCGAGCCTGTGCACGCGCCACCAGCCGTCGGATTCGACGAGGTTACGAATGGATATGTGCCGTGGTCGACATCGAGCAATGTGCCTTGACCACCTTCAAGCAGAACATTCTTGCCATCATCTAAAGCGTTGTTCAGCATCAACGCGGTGTCGGCAACCATCGGTTGCAATCGTTCTGCGTAGTGCAGCAAATTCTCAAGGACTTCCTGCGCAGAGACTTCACGACGGTTGAACACTTTCACTAGCACTTGGTTCTTGCTGTGAAGTGCACCCTCAATCTTTTGCAGCAGGATTTTTTCGTCAAACAAATCCTGAACACGCAGCCCAACTCGTCCAACTTTGTCGCCATAGGTGGGGCCAATGCCGCGACCAGTTGTTCCAATTTTCGCGTTGCCAAGGAAACGCTCATTCACCTTGTCGAGCGTCACGTGATAAGGAGCGATGATGTGTGCATTTGCACTCACCACTAAACGGGATGTGTCAACACCTTGCTCAATCATTTGGTCGATTTCGTGAAAGAGCACAGACAAGTCAATGACCACACCGTTACCGATGACAGGGGTGCAACCGGGAGTCAAAATCCCACTCGGTAACAAGTGGGTTGCGAACTTCTTTCCATCGATGACAACGGTGTGTCCGGCGTTGTTTCCGCCTTGGTAGCGGACGACGTAATCGACTCGTCCACCGAGCAAATCTGTGGCTTTTCCTTTGCCCTCATCGCCCCATTGGGCACCGAGGATGACGATGGCTGGCACGTGTCGGAAGGCTATCAGCAGCCGAGCGTAGTCAACGCTGCGCGCGCCGCACGCCGACCACTAAGCCACGCGCCTTCAATGCGTGGTTTA
>RGCY01000228.1 GCA_009918865.1 Actinomycetota bacterium | reverse complement strand
ATACCAACGGTCGACTTCATCGGGATGAATGCCGGCCAATAGGGCAAAATTTCCGGTGACCATTAACCGTTGGATGTGGTGGGCGTAGGCATGTTGGAGGCTCTGCTGTATCGCATGACGCATGCAGGCCATGTGCGTCTTCCCTGTCCAATACCACGAGGGCAAGCTGCGTTGGTGCTGAAGGTGGTTGAGTTGACCATATTGGGGCATGTGGGCCCAGTACACCCCGCGCACATACTCCCGCCAGCCCAGAATTTGCCGGATGAAGCCCTCCACCGACGGGAGTGGGTATCGTTGGGGGTCGCTCAACCACGCTTGTTCGGCTGCCTGCACCACCTCTAAGGGTTTAATTAACTTAGTGTTGAGGGCAAAGGAGAGCCTGGAGTGAAACAAAAAATCATGGCGCCGGGTGAGTGCGTCTTGATACCTGCCAAAAAGGGGGAGCAAATGTTTGATGAAAGCCGACAGCAGTCTGCGCGCCTCGCCCGGCGTGGTGGGCCATTGCAGTTCGGCCGGCAATATCCCCAGGGTCGACACGCCCTGCTGTTGCAACCAGTCACCCCAGCCCTTTGTGTCGTGCCGGGGCATGGGTAATTCAGGTATAGGCACATCCTTAGGGATGGCCTGGCGGTTTTCCGCATCAAAATTCCATTCCCCGCCCGCCGGCTGTCCGCCCGGCATGAGCACGGCGTGCTTGCGGCGCATTTCCCGATAGAAGTATTCCATTCGCCAGGTCTTCTTGCCACTGAAAAATTTGGCCGCCTCTGTTCGCTCCGTCAAAAAATGCTCGGTATCGACCCCCTGAGCCTCAATACCTGCCTGCTGCGCCCAGTCGGTGAGCTCTTTCTCGAGCCGATACTCGTCGGGTGCCTGCCAGGCCACCGAGGCGCCTGGGAATCGCTGCACAAGGGTCTGGAGATCTGCAGTGATGCCCTGCCGGTTGTGCGGATCATCGAGCCGAATATAGCAGAGCTTGTGTCCCCCGGCGGTCAGCCATTCGGCAAACGACCGCATGGCCATAAAAAAAGCCACAACCTTCTGTATGTGGTGGCGGCAATAGTCGGTCTCGCTTCGGCATTCCATCATCACAAAAAGCACTCCGGGATCGGGTTTCGAATACCAGCTGTGGCTTCGGTTGAGCTGATCGCCCAAAATGAGGCGGATGCTGTGCACCGTACCGGTACCTGAATTCTGTGGGGCATCCTGTGCGGGTAGCTGCATACCAAATCGATTCGACATTCCAACTAACACCCGTGGCGGGTCAAAGTTCATTGGTGCCGGTCAATCACACGCACTTAGGTTGTTTACCAACCGGAATGACTTAGGTCAATGTTGGTTGACCGGGCAGTGGGTATGCCGTGTAACTGATGAAAATTGAAAACCCCAACCCGCCCCACCGCGCAAAACCCATCAAAAGTCAAAAGCCAAGGGTCAATCCCGCGCGCAGCGAACCGAAAAACCGCCCCGATGGTCGGCGTTGTAGCGGACCACATCCGAGCCGTCGTGGTTCAGATTGCGATACCATGAGGTGCCCGACCCCGCATCCGAAGAACTCCACCAGACCCCATCGTTGCCCACATTGATGAAACCGCCATGATCGCCGCGGACGCCACCAGGCAGTCCGGTGAAGCCACTTGAGTTTGTGGCCCCTGTGTTGGGATAATTCCACCATGTTGTGCTATTTAACGCCGTACCTGCATTGGTGTTCTGCCAAAATATTGCTGCTGTATCCGCATTCGGGTCAAGGTACTTCACCATAACATTCCATTCAGAATCCGTGGAAACATGCCAGCCCGTAGGGCACAAACCGCGCGAGTCGTTCACCGCATACCAGTTGTACAACTTGCCGTAGGTCGTGCC
>RGCY01000227.1 GCA_009918865.1 Actinomycetota bacterium | reverse complement strand
GTGTTCATTTGCGCTGCTGTGCCACTGGACGAAAAACGGTAACTGTGGGTCTTCGAGCAAATCCGTTAAACCAATCTGCTCCCACTGCAAGTCAAAGCCATCCGGACGCTTGCGTTGACCACTTGAAGCAACGCGGCCCAGTCGCTGTTCAAGCGGCGAGATGTCATCGACTGCAACAACCCAAGAAAGCCAACCGCCACCTTCACTGGCACGACGCTGGACTGCCCGACCAAAAGTTTTGGTTTCGACGGCTGGATGTTCAAGTGGCGCCACAACTTCGATGTAGCAACCATCGCCAAGCGCCAAGACGAAATTGCGAGTGCCGTATCTCGGGTGTCGACCACCATCGATGAATGCACAACCAATGGCATTACCGAGTCGCTGAACAGTGTCAGTCAACCCTGTGTTTGAGACCGCATACGAGACGTGGTCAAGACGCATGGCGAAATCATGGCGCAGCCGCAGCATCAGTGGAAAAGGGACCCCGGAAACAGTGTTCGGGGCTCATGTGCGATAAGCGGCAACTCGGTTCGGTGCGGACATTCACAACGCTGCGCCGATAAGCCATCGTCCACAAGTGTCGCTGTGCTTGCTACCGGCATCAGCATCCCACGCACATCCTGCGCACATGACCAACTGCCATATTGACCTCACGGAGAGGCCCACGTCCGCCGTCTTTCTCAACGGACCTGCCGACCTTGTTTCGGCCGTCCCGTACTTGCTGGGTTTCACCCCAACTAACTGCATTGTTGCCGCGTTCCTCAGTGGCACGGATGGGGAACTCATCTTGACCGCGCGTGTTGACCATCCGCATCCCGGACAGCATGAATCATTCGTTGCCGCCTGGCAACAAGCCTGTGAAGGCATCGTCAACTCAAATGATGTCGATCGGTTGGTGCTTGTGGATTTTTGCACGCAATCGACTTTTGGTGAGTGCGTCCTCGATGCCGACGTTGCGACTTCCAGTGGCGAATCCGCTGCGGACTTTGATGGGGTTCGCAACATCACTAATGCAATGGCAGCCGCCGCAGCAAGTCTGGGCCTCTACACCTGTGACGAAGTAATGGTCATTGCACATTGCTGGCGTTCGGTGCTGTGTCGCGATGAACGTTGCTGTCCTACTCAGGGGCAACCCATCGACCCAGAGCGAGGGGCCCGTGTGGCTGCCCCGTTTGTTGCTGAGGGCGTTGCGCCTTTGGCGAGTCGGGAATCCATTGGCCAGCGCATCACGCCTGTGTCAAGTGAAGACCCTCGGGGGCGAGAGTTTCAAAGCGCAGTCACGCAATCAGCCGCACACTTTGGCGAATGCGCAGACATTCCATCGCGTCGAGCTCTTGTGATGGACTCGGTCGCGGCTTTGACCACAGGTGCCACGGAAGGGACGCCACTCGCGGTGGCGTGCATTCAGGATTTGCGGCGTCGAGATGCCCTACTGCGCATTTTGATTCAAGACGTGGCAGACGAGCCGCGACGAATTGCCGAAGATGCGCTCGTCAGCGCTCTAACACTTTGTGCGCATTCACATCGGGCTGCAGTTGCGACGGTAGTTGCCGGTTTGGCGTGGCAGCGTGGTGATGGGGCATTGGCGCAGGAGTGTCTCGACCTCGCTCTGGCTTCTGATGAGAGTTACTCGTTGGCCCGTTTGCTCACTCGCGCAATTCGACACGCAGTGCCGCCCACAGTATGGGTTGATGCAGTTGCTGCTACGACGGTTGAGAGTTGCCTCATCGGTTCTTGACCCATATGAGTGCCGTGGTGGCATGCCCTTCAGCATCTGACCTCCAAGGGATTCATTGCGGTGAGACCCTCAGCGCGCCGTAGTTACGTTCAGCGCGGTCGCACTTCTCCCAGCGCGAAATG
>RGCY01000226.1 GCA_009918865.1 Actinomycetota bacterium | reverse complement strand
ACGGTCGCGGCGGCCTCCGGCGCGCCCTGGTAGCGATCGCAGACCAGGAAGTCGTGTTCGAAGAGATTGCCGTGCCCGCTGTAACCGTCCTGCATGCGTTCCATCAGCGCCAGGTTGCCGCCGTGCATCCACGCGCCCGGACCCGGGTACGACGGCTTGCCGCCCGTCGTCGAATGCGAGAACGCATTGACCATCGCCATCGGTCGAGGTGGCAGTGGTTGGATCAAAGCGGGCGATTGGATTGGGTACGGCAGCAGTGGTGGGGCAACTCAACTTCTCGACGTCGACGGTCACGCCCTCGCCTCGGCAGCCGGCGGTGCCGGCCACGGAGACGGACGGTCGCTGTGTGGCGTGGTGCCCAGCTCATCAGTGACGTCGGGTTCGACATTCTCGCTCATTCGCCACGATGGTCCACCAGCGTCGTCCCTGCTACCGACTGTGTTTGTCAGCGGAGCGTCCTCGCCGAACAATGCAGGAACGATGATTTCAGGCGGTGGCTGGTACTCCACAGATGGTGGTTGGGGCGAAATGGCTATTCAGTGGTAACTCTTCCTGAGATGCCGTTAGAGATTTGTTGCATGAGGATTCTCGGAAGCCACGATGATTGGTCAAACACTCGGACTCAATCCGCATGATGCACACGGCGACGCCAGGTTCAGTCGCCTCAGTCATCATCTGAGCACTGGTTAATCTTCGCCTATGACCGATTCAGGATTTCCAGCCAACACTTTGCGCACCTTTCTTTGGTTTGGTGGTCGGCTTGGCGAGGCGTTGGAGTTCTACAAGGAAACGTTTGGGCATGTTGTCATTCATGGTCAGGACACGAGCCCTGACGGCACGCTCTTCACCGCTGATTTCAGCATCTACGGCCACGAGTTCATTGGCTTGAACTGGCCAGGGGGACCGGAATTCAACGAAGCGATTTCACTTTCAATCAGTTGCGATGGTCAAGAAGAGACCGACCGCTTGTGGGATGCGCTGACAAAAGATGGCAAGCCTGGAAACTGCGGCTGGTGCACCGACCCATTCGGCGTCACCTGGCAAGTCACACCGAAGCAGTTGCGTGACCACTTAGGAAACCCCGACCCCGAGAAGGCGGCGTATGCAATGGCTGCGCTACGCGACATGGGCAAAATTGTCATTGCGGATTTGTACGAGTAGTAAGTTTTCAAGCGGCGGAATGCTGTGAAGGGGTTGTGCTCGTAGGGCGAATTCAGACACCGCTCATGGGCGCAGAGTGATTGAATTGCACAAACATCACTTCTGCAAATAGTTGCGTAGCCCAGCGAGCAGCCACCTTGCGTATTGCTCGCGCCCTTGTGCGCTGGTCATGCGTGCTGCGTCTTCGGGGTTGCGCATGTTGCCAAGTTCCACCAACACACTTGGCACCTGACTGAAATTCAATGACATCATGTCGCCCCGCACACTTATCGCCTCTTTGATGTAGGTGCTTGGTTTTGCGCCTGCGGATGTCATGCCCCATTTCATCGCTTCGGCAAGTGTGCGATCCTCACGGTAGATGTTGTCGGTCCAACCCTTTGTGAGTGCAGGTGTGATGATGTGGAATCCATGCCCCGACCGTGGCGCGCCGTCCGCGTGGATTGATAGGAGTAGCCGGGCTTTCTTGCGCATCCCAAAAGTTCCGCGATCCCATGTGCATGGCCCCCAATGATTGCGGTCATTGGTCGTTCGCGTCATAGGCACATCCGCGCCAAGTGCCATCAACTTTGCGCGCAGAAGTTGTGCGACTTCCCAGTTGAATGTGGATTCTGGGTATCCAGAGTTGGTTGCCGTACCGGTGGTGTTGCAACTTTTCCATTTTCGCCCTTGGAATCGCTTTTGCGCCATGAACTTTCTGAA
>RGCY01000225.1 GCA_009918865.1 Actinomycetota bacterium | reverse complement strand
CGCGGCCGCCTGGTGGTGTCACCCTTCAAGGCGGGCGGTTTCCTGATCGGGCTGTACCGCCTCGAAAGCGCGCGCACGGATGAGATGAAGGCGCAGTGAGGGGTGGCAAGAGTGGTAAAGAAATGTGAGAAGTTCAAAGAGTCATTACGGATTACGTGCGACTCGAAAACCGAACGAGTTGCCGCGGTAACCAGATGAAAGACCTTCGTATCGATAGGAAGCTCGACACCCGTCCGGATAGGTCCCCCAACTGCCCCCGCGCGTTACGCGGTAGAAGCCGCTACCGGGTCCTGTTGGATTGATCTGCGCACCCGATGGGTAGGCGCCGTACCAGTCTTGGCACCACTCCCATACATTTCCGCTCATGTCGTACAAACCAAAGCCGTTGGGTGCCTTTCCAGCAACAGCGTGGGCATAGTTTCCGCCATTACTGTAGTACCACCCGATCGTTCCCAGCTGGTTGTCATCATTGGTGCCGCTCCACTTCCCAACATTGCCGTGAAACGCTGTGGTGGTGCCAGCCCGATAGGCGAATTCCCACTCGGCTTCTGTAGGCAGACGCATACCAGTCGCAGCACAGAATGGTTGGACGTCGTTCCAACTCACTTGCTCCACGGGGCGACTCGTATCGCCGGTGAAGTAACTGGGGTTACTGCCCATCTTGGCCACCCACTGTGCCTGCGTCACTTCGGTACGGCTCATATAGAAGGCGTTAGTCAGTGTTACAGCGTGTTGAGTTTCATTGGGGTTGCAGCCGTACGTGTTCGATGCACTACAACCCATGGTGAATGTGCCTGGTGGAACGAGCACCATTTCTATGCCAGTACCAGTGTCCCGCACGCGCCAAGGCTTGCCCGTGGCCGTGATCGCCGCCCGCAGCGCGGCATCTGGTACCACAGTGGCGTTCGGTGATCGCTCCAATACCGTACCCCAAATTGGATCAGCGTAGTAGGTGAACGCGGCACTCAAAGTAGCGGTGTTACCACCAACCGTTGTCACCGTAACGGTTGCGAGGCCCGCGACGCCTGGAGGCGTGACGGCTGTAACGGTGGTTTCATTGACGACCGCTACGTTGGTAGCAACAACTCCTCCGATCTTGACCTGCCTCGTGTAGGAGAGTGACGTCCCAGTTATCGTGAGTGCGGTTCCCCCAACGGTTGCGCCAAATGAGGGCGATACCGCCGTAACGGTCGGCGGATCCTCGGGACACATACCACCCCAATCCATCAGCAGGATCGCCATATCGCCACCAGCGATCTCACCATCACCATCCAGATCACTCGGGCACGGCGGATTCGCGATCGCCAGCGTGCAAAGCACACCCATGGCGGCAGCAAGCGCCAGGCGGCCCAGGATTGCGGACAGCGAGCAAACGCGATTCTTCAAAATGCACATGCGCCGGACCTCCGGAAATGGGTTGACCCACATTCTGTCACGGATCTGTGGTGCATCCAAACCAAAGTTCCGCATTCCACCCCCAATTTCAGCCCCACGCAAGCGAGGGAGCCCGGTGATGTCCTGCAGCGAGCACGACAGGGCGCAGCAAAGGACATGCACCGGGTCCCGAGCGCCATTGACAGGGCTCGGCAACGCACATGCACCGGCGCCCGCGCGCCATTGACAGGGCGCAGCAAAGCACATGCACCGACGCCCGCGCGCCAATGGCAGATCGCGGCGAAGCAGCACTCCAAGCACGGACAACGTCTGTTACGGATTCCTGACCACTCGGAACCCTGCCCGACTGTCACGCGCATCCGGCGCAAAGAACACGCTTCGGTACGAGGCGCGGCAGAAGTCTGACACGTGATCCCAACTGCCTCCGCGCAACACGCGATTGCTGCCATTGGAAGGCCCAGTGGG
>RGCY01000224.1 GCA_009918865.1 Actinomycetota bacterium | reverse complement strand
GCAAGGCACGACACATGAGCGCGAATGCGACGAGAACTTGAGCTTTGAGTGCATTTGCACGGCATCAGTCTTCATCGCTGGCAGGTCGCGATGCGCTTTGTGAAGCGACGACTTGCTCAGCCACTGACGAACGCGGCTCACCACGGCGCACCGCCCCGGGACCTTGCTGTTCCATCCGCGCTGCAGCCTGCTCACTGGACTCCAATTGCCACGGCACGCTTGTCAGAAGGACACCCGGGGTGAAGAGCAATCGCGCTTTCAAACGCAACGCTGACTGATTGTGAAGCACTTGCTCCCACCAACGCCCGACCACGTATTCCGGCACATAAACCACGACCATGTCACGCGGGCTTTCACGGCGCAGGTTCACCACATAGTCCACGATGGGTCGAGTGATTTCTCGGAACGGTGAATCCAAAACGCGCAGCGGAACCGGAATTCCACGGCGATCCCACTCAGCCATGAGCGCCTTCGTGCTTTCGGCATCAACTGACACTGTCAACGCTTCAAGCGTTGTGGGCCGGGATGCTCGCGCAAAGGACAAGGCGCGCAAGACAGGTTTATGAATCTTCGAAACCAAGACAACTGCGTGTACTCGCGACGGTAACGCGAACTCTTCATCCGGCGCTGGAGCCAATTCGGCTGCAACTCTGTCATAGTGGCGGCGAATGCCTGCCATCACCGCGAAAATGATGGGCATGGCAATGCAGACGATGTAAGCACCATGTGTGAATTTGGTGACAAGCACGATGATGAGAACCGTGCCCGTGAGGAAGAAACCGATGGTGTTGATGACACGACTGCGCACCATGGTTCCCCGAACGCCTGAGTCCTGCTCCGTCTTCAACAATCGCGTCCAGTGACGCATCATTCCGAGTTGGCTCAGTGTGAAAGAAACGAACACTCCGATGATGTAAAGCTGAATGAGTTTGCTGACCTGTGCGTCATAGATCCAAATCAACAGACCCGCCAACACCGCCAGAGTCAGGATGCCATTGCTGAACGCAAGCCGGTCACCGCGATTGTGCAACTGCCGCGGGAGATAGCCATCGCGTGCCAACACTGAACCAAGAACCGGGAAACCATTGAACGCGGTGTTTGCCGCGAGCACAAGAATCAATGCAGTAGCGCCAGCGACAACAAGCGCGCCGATGCGAAAATCAGAGAACACCGCATTTGCGATTTGAGCGATGACCGTTTTCTGGGTCTCACCCACCGGCAGCCCAATCAAATCCGCATCATGTTCTGCAACTTTCACGCCAGTCTTCAGAGCCAGCCACGTGATGCCACTGAACATGGCCATCGAAATGATGCCCAGCATGGCAAGAGTTGTCGCGGCGTTCTTTGACTTTGGATGACGAAATGCGGGGACGCCATTACTGATTGCTTCCACACCTGTCAGCGCCGTTGTACCGGACGAAAAGGAACGCATGAGAAGAAAAATCAACGCGAATCCTGTGTAGGTGTGTACTGAGTCCGGTGCGAATTGCCAGCCGCGACTCTCAGCAGCAAGTGGCACATCATTGAGCACTTGCCATACCGCGTAGCCGAGCATGAGGAAGATGGATGCAATGAATCCGTAGACGGGAATTGCGAAGGCTGCACCAGATTCTCGGACACCGCGCAAGTTCATGAGAGTTAAGAGCGCCACCGCGCCGATGGCAACACTTGTTTGATGTTTGAAGACCACTGGAAACACCGATGCCACGTTGGCGACAGCGGAGGAAACCGACACCGCAACTGTCAGCACATAGTCGACGAGCAGTGCGGACGCCACAACCAAACCCGGCTTAGGCCCGAGATTGACAGTTACTACTTCGTAGTCGCCGCCGCCAGACGGGTAGGCGTGAACGTTTTGGC
>RGCY01000223.1 GCA_009918865.1 Actinomycetota bacterium | reverse complement strand
TTCAGCGCGTTACGGAAGGACTACTGGCGCTGACGAAACCAGAGTGCCCGTATCTTTGCGAGTGACCACCACGATATAGCGCGTGCCACGCTGCACCTTTCCTGCTGTACTCCCCGTTGTCTTCTTGGTTACGTTGAAGAAGAGATTGACATTACTCCCCTTCGCCGACGTCTTCACGCCGACGTAGGTAAGTGCACTGGAGAGTTTTGAGGTCGATGCCTTATAAAGCTTCACGGTGCAGCCTTTCAATTTGCAGATCCCATTAACCGTGCTGGTTGAACTGCTGGTACTACCACTAGCTACTGTGATCTTGTAGGTGCTCCCCGTTAAGCGAGCCGTTGGAGCCTTGAGTGCCCCAGGCTTTGCTTTAACTTGCATCTTTGGCGCTGAGAACGTTAGCCCGTCGACATCAACACGGATGCCGTTGAAATCGTTATCTAGTTGATTGAGCTCCGTGAAGGTTGTGGTTCCTGCGGAGCATCCAGCGCCACAGGTGCCCTCACGCAATGTGGTGAACACTTGCGCCGGTGTGGCTGCAGCAGGGACAACCGTAGTGTCGGTGAATGACGGCACGCCGAGCTGTTGCACCAGTGCGCTCGCTGGCACATACGCATGCAACTTGCCGAGTCGTGTATCGCCAGTAGCCGTCAGGTGGCTTGACGCGGCGGCGTACTTGATAAGAGGTAGGCCCGTCGTTGCGTCGCTGCCAACTTCAACAGAGCCCATGATTGCCCCTTCGGTGGCAAAGAGTGCGCCAGTCATTGCCTCAGACATTGTCGTGTCAAGGCTGAGCACCATCTGAAGACCAAACCAGTCGGCATTGGACTGCGTCACATTGCACGAACTGATTGGCACTTGAGTGCAGGATTGGTTAGCGGAATACAAGCCGTCTGTATCAATGATTGGCATCTTCGCAAGCTTTGCGTGGACTTGAATAGTTGCCGCGTCGGTGCCGAGATCAGTTGCTCGCCAATAGCTCGGAATCCCATTCATCCAGGTCCATCGCAGGCTTTTACCAATGGTGTTCAGGTTGATGCCGAGCAAGATTTCAGTGTTCTCATCAACAACGATCGGGTTGCCATCGTTATCTTTGAGCGTTACACCTGTTCCAGGGTTTTGGCCATTATTCGGCCGAGAGAAGTTGTACCCAACTTGGCCATCACCCTTGCGATACGCCAAGGTGATGCTGACGCGGTTCGGCGTCGCGTAGCAATTTGTTGTCTGCGGCGATGGGGTGCGGTCTTTATCGCACAAGTTAGTTGGGGCAATAACCACACCGAGACTCCCGACAGTAGAGCTCATAGTGGTCGACACGGTGCCTCCAGAAACTATTCCTGTTGACGATCCGACCTCGTTTGAGATGAAGAGGTAATCAACGTATGGCCTACTGCTCAAGTCGGCTGGGCTTTCGAGGTCGTACCAGTTGCCAGGCATGGTTTGGCTACCCAACTCTGCGTTGCTCTTTTCGAGCCATGCTTGATCAGGCATGCCGTCACAGTTGTAGTGACCATAGGTGCTTCCCACAGCGTCTCGACATGGGCCCCATGGATCCAAGTCAGTCGCGCGATTTGTGTTTTCAGCCGCTACCACCGGTGCGGCCGCTGGTAGCAAAAGTGCGACAGACAACGCCAAGGTCGCGATGTGGCTTGCGTGGCGGCGCATGGTTCAACCTCCTGTGACCGGGGGCTGCACACGCAGCCTGGCGAGCCCAGTTACGTGGCGCCAAGGTACTCCTGTGGCGCCCGAAATGGAAGGGGTTTTGCAAGGCGAGTGGCGGAAGTCCGCTACGCTGCGCGACATGAGCTTTGATCCACTCGGCCCACTACAGGCACAACCGCGACTGGTCACCTTCATGACCGACTTCGGGCTGCGTGACCCCTCAGCTGGCGT
>RGCY01000222.1 GCA_009918865.1 Actinomycetota bacterium | reverse complement strand
ATGCGCACTGAACACCACCACGCTGCCTTCAGGTACTTCTTCGTTCTCTTCAACAAAAATCGCACCTTTGGCTTGCAGGGTTGTGACCACATGCCGGTTGTGAACAATCTCTTTGCGCACATACACAGGCGCGCCATGCACTTCCAATGCCTTTTCAACCGTCTGCACGGCACGGTCGACTCCAGCGCAGTAACCGCGCGGCGCTGCGAGCAGGACTCGCTTAGCGGCAGTGGCAGGGGCGGTGGCGTCTGGGCTCATGATGCAAAGTCTAGGCGCGTTGGGCACTTACGCTTGCCGGCATGTCAGACGCCCCTACCGCAGACAACCCGTGGCCGGTGAGCAAGGTTTCCGCGCTCATCAGCGGATATTTCGCGAAGTTCAGCGCAGTGTGGGTGGATGGCGAAATCAGCGAACTGAATCGGCGTCAGGGATTTTGCTACCTCACGCTACGTGACCGCACTGACGACGTCTCAATGTCGGTCTCCATGCCCACTGCTCTGTTGGATAAGGCGGAACCGCGGATTGATGAGGGTATGCATGTGGTGGTGCATGCGCGCCTCGCGTGGGCAGCCCGGCGCGGTCAACTAAGTCTGCGCGCAGATGACATTCGCGCGGTGGGCGTTGGCGCTTTGCTCGCGCAAATCGAACGCACGCGGCAGCTTCTGCTCGCAGAAGGTTTGCTTGACCCATCTCGCAAACAACCACTGCCCTTTCTGCCGCGTCGGATTGGATTGATTTGTGGTCGTGGCAGCGATGCCGAACATGACGTGATTACCAATGCGCGTCATCGCTGGTCGTCCGCGCAATTCGAAATTCGCCACACAGCCGTTCAAGGGCCGCAGAGTCCGCCGCAAGTCATCGCGGCATTGCAGGAGTTAGCGCTGGTTCCAGAGGTTGATGTCATCGTCATCGCACGCGGTGGTGGCTCAGTTGAAGACCTCATTGGATTTTCAGATGAATCTCTGTGCCGCGCAGTCGCTGCCTGTCCAACACCAGTTGTGAGTGCCATCGGTCATGAAGCAGACCGCCCGCTGCTCGATGAGGTGGCCGATGTGCGCGCATCGACGCCCACGGATGCCGCGCGTCGTATCGTTCCCGATGTTGAAGAGCAGCGCGGTGTGATTCAACAGTTGCAAGCACGTGCGACTTCACATCTTCGTCGCCTAGTGGAACACCAACAAACACAACTCTCTGCAATGCGAAGCCGACCTTGCTTGGCTGCACCGACTCGACTCGTGGAACAGCACGCGGAGGCGCTCGCGGTGCTTCGGCTAAACGCAACTCGCGCTGTTGTGACGCAGATGAAACATGCCGATGACCAGTTGCAGCAATCGCGCGCACGACTGCGTGCATTGTCACCTGCCGGCACGCTTGCCCGTGGATATGCCCTGATTACGGATGAGAACGGGGCGTTGGTCAGTGCAGTCGCCGACGCGAGGGTTGGTGCCAAGATTGATGTGCGCGTTTCTGATGGTCGATTCAGTGCAACCGTGGATTCACGGCTGAATCAGTCTTGATTTTGTGCCGTCTGGGCTTGTGCCAGGCGCTCACGAGCGCCATCGAGCCACTGCTGACAAACATTCGCCAATTCTTCACCGCGTTCCCAGAGTCGCAGTGACTCTTCAAGCGTGGCAGTGCCTGCTTCTAACGTCTTCACAATCTCAACAAGCTCCGCACGAGCTTCTTCATAGGACATATCGGCCATGCGCGGCAGCCTATGGGTGAACGCCCATCGCAGCGAGTAGCGCTCGCCGTTCATCTGCACTTGCGGTTCCGTAAATCACAAACGATGAGCGTTCATCACTGCGCACGGTGGCGCTTGTGACATCTCCGGCAGTTTGGAGTACTTGTTTGAGCCACGCTTGCGCCCGTTGTCCAGTGGGGACTCCG
>RGCY01000221.1 GCA_009918865.1 Actinomycetota bacterium | reverse complement strand
GCATTTGCGCCTTTCAATCAGGCCTGGTGCGCGCCTGTGAGTATCGCGTTGCTGCTTTGGGCTCTAGATGGCTCGTCCGTTCGGATGGCGATGTGGCTTGGTGCAGTGCACGCGCTACTCGGCTTTGGTGCGCTGGTGCACTGGGTGACGGACGTTGCATGGATTGCTTGGCCAGCACTGGTAGCGGTCATGATGGTGTGGCGCGTTGGACTTGCTGTGCTTGTGCGCGCATGCCTTGCACATCGATGGCCAGCGTTGAGCGTTCCAGCGGCGTGGGTCGTCGTTGAATGGTTGCAGTGCCATGTTCCTTGGGGTGGATTTCCTTGGGGACGAATGGCATACATAGGTGGAATGGGGTGGCTCACGCGAAGTGCTGCATGGTTGTCTGCTGTCGGGCTGACGTTTTTCGTGGTTGCTTTAGGGACGTCCATGTGGCTGCTTAGCCAACGCAGCCATGGAGCCCTGCGCACTTTTGCTGCCACTGCCGCAGTGATGCTGGTGGCCGCCGGCACCGCAGGCTTCGCTGCGCCAGAGACGATTCCTGCACGCGTCTTAAATGTTGGTTTGGTTCAAGGTGGGGTCCCCCGTGAAGGGTTTGGCACCGTGGCACAAGAACAGGCTGTGTTCGACAACCACCTTGCACAAACCAGAGAACTGCTGCGTCGCAAGTCATACCTCGCTCTGATTGTGTGGCCAGAGAATTCACTCGGCGATGCAGTGGTTGGTGACACTCAACGTATGGCGGCGTTGCGCGCGCTGGTGGGAAAATCGGGAGTGCCATTGCTGACAGGCACGGTGCTGATGGATTCCGCCAACCCATCGCAGCTACGCAATCGAAGCATGTTCTGGAATGCACAAGGTCGAGTCACCCAAACCTACGATAAGCAACACCTTGTGCCTTTCGGAGAGTTCGTACCGTTTCGGTCTTTGGCTCGTAAGGTGACCTCACAAGTTGATTTGATTGGCCGAGATTTTGCGCCCGGGCACGCACCAGGCGTCATCACCGTGCAACCACATGTGACCGCAGGAATTCTTATCTGTTTTGAGGTGGGCTACGAAGACCTAGGGCGAGCCTTGGGCAATGTGAGTTTTATTGTCAACCAAACCAATAACGCAAGTTACATGGGTAGCGCACAGCCCGAACAACAATTCCGCATGAGCCAAATCCGAGCCGCGGAGAGTGGGCGTATGACGCTAGTTGCAGCAACGTCAGGTGTATCGGGTGCGATTGATGGGTACGGTCAGGTAGTGCCAGGCACGCGGACGGACACCAACCGGGCTCGTTCGGTTGTCGTGTCAGTGCCGTTGGTGAAAGGACTTACTCCGGCAATGGTTGTTGGGCCAGTTCTCACTTATGCATCGTTTGGGTTGGTGGCTCTACTGTGGACTCCGTGGCGGCTAGCCACCCGACGGCGCAGCGCGGTGGTGACTTCATGACTCTTGGTGAAGATGTTGTTGTCATCATCCCGACCTACAACGAAGCCGACACGCTGGAGCGCACTCATGCTGAGTTGCGCCGGTTCCTCCCAGATGTGACGGTGCTGGTCGTCGATGATGCCTCCCCAGATGGCACCGGCGCAATTGCAGACAACATTGCACAACAAGACTCAGCCACGCATGTCTTACACCGTGGGCAGAAGGACGGCCTTGGTGGTGCATACCTTGCAGGGTTTGCCTGGGCGCTGGATCGAAACGCGGCGTACATCTGTGAGATGGACGCTGATGGATCTCATCGTCCCGAGGATTTGCAAGCGATGCTGCTTGTCGCTGATGGTGCCGACCTGACCATTGGTTCGCGCTGGATTGCCGGGGGAGCGGTGCGCAATTGGTCTTGGACTCGGCGGTGGCTTTCGCGAGCTGGCAACGCATATGTGAAGGCCATGCTGAAAAT
>RGCY01000023.1 GCA_009918865.1 Actinomycetota bacterium | reverse complement strand
ATCGCTACAACCGTTAGGTGACATGAAACTCACGGCCGTGCTTGCGGCAGTTCGCGAGCATCAAGGATTCACCAGGGCAGAGGCCGCGGCTGATGTGCGCGTGGTGTCTGCGCTACATCCATGGCTCGTGGCTGCTGCTGCAATGACGCGCCAGGTGTTAGCAGTCACGGCTACCAGCCGTGAGGCTGAGGACTTAGTTGCGGCATTGCGTTGTTTGATGCCAGCATCAGAATGTGCGCTGTTCCCAGCGTGGGAAACATTGCCGCATGAGCGCTTGTCTCCATCACACGACACTGTTGGAGCACGCATTGAGTTGCTGCGGCGGCTGCACAGCGACGCGACAGCGCAGACACCCACGCTGCGTGTGATTGTGGCTCCGGTGCGTGCGGTGGTGCAGCCAATCGTGCGAGGAGTGGCCGCTGCGCCTCACATCTCGGTTGCAGTTGGCGATGAGATTGGTCGGGATGCGCTGGTTGCACAACTCATTGAATGTGCCTACGCGCGCACCGACTTGGTGGAAAAGCGTGGCCAGTTTGCGGTGCGTGGGGCAATCGTTGATGTCTTTCCACCAACTGCTGAACACCCGGTGCGCGTAGAGTTCTTCGGCGATGAAATTGAGGAAATGCGCGCATTCTCAGTGGCTGATCAACGCTCACTAGGCGCATTGGAAACACCGCTGCACGCTCCGGCATGTCGCGAGTTGCTCCTCACGGCGCAGGTGCGCGAACGAGCAGCACAGTTGCTCAACAACCACCCTGAACTCGTCGACATTCTCGAGCCGCTCTCACAAGGCATCCCGGTGGATGGCATGGAAGCCATGGCTGCTGCCCTTGCCGACGGTATGGACATGCTGACCGACCTGCTTACTGCAGATGCGCAGGTGATGGTGTGTGATGTTGAGCGTGTGCGCAGTCGGGCACACGACGTGGTGGCAACGAGTGCTGAGTTCTTGGCGGCATCGTGGGAGAACGCTGCACTGGGGAATCAAACTCCAATTGACTTTGGTGGCGCTGCATATCGGGAGTGGAACGACATCCACGACGCTGCTATCGCGCGTGGACTGAGTTGGCAAGCGTTGAGTCCGTTTCGCAGCACCGAGATTGAGACTTCTGACGTTGAGACGTCGATCCTGGATGACACTGCTGGTTTTGATGATGTGACTGCCGTTTCAACCTATCGCGGAGATATGGCCAATGCCTTGCGCGATATCGAGTCAGCACGTGCGGCTGGCTGGCGAGTGGTGTTGTGTGCCGATGGCCATGGAACCGCTGCTCGCTATGTGGAGTCATTCAAGGATGCAGATATCCCGGCCGCGCTCATCGAAGACGAGCTCAATGATTTACCGCTACATGTTGTGCAGGTCGTGCAGGCGCAGTTCTCACAAGGCTTCCGTGCTCCTTCATTGAAGTTGTTATTCCTCACTGAATCAGATGTCCTCGGGAGCAGAGCAGCCAGTCGCGACGGTTCGCGCATGCCGTCGCGCCGACGACGTGGCATCGACCCGTTGCAACTCACCAAAGGCGACTACATCGTTCACGAGCATCATGGTGTGGGTCGTTATCAAGAGATGCTTG
Source organism: Actinomycetota bacterium (assembly GCA_009918865.1). GTDB lineage: Bacteria > Actinomycetota > Actinomycetes > S36-B12 > UBA5976 > RFTO01. Next base: position 9,952 of record RGCY01000023.1, on the reverse strand, counting down.
AACGAACTGTGGGCGGCGCGACACGCGAGTATTTGGTTATCGAATACGCCGCGAGTAAGCGTGGGCAACCCCCGGACTTGCTCTATGTGCCAACAGATCAACTTGATCTCGTCACGCGCTACATCGGTGGCGAAGCACCAAGTCTGCACAAACTCGGTGGTGGGGATTGGGCTGCGACGAAGAGTCGGGCACGAAAAGCAGTGCGCGAAATCGCACATGAACTAATCCGCCTTTACGCGGCCAGGCAGTCGGCAAAGGGGCACAGTTTCGGACCTGACACCGTGTGGCAGCAGGAACTTGAAGATGCGTTTCCGTATGTGGAAACGCCGGATCAACTTGCCTGCATTCAGGAAGTGAAAGCGGACATGGAGAAGTCCGTGCCCATGGATCGACTTGTGTGCGGTGATGTCGGATACGGCAAAACTGAGATTGCTGTGCGCGCCGCGTTTAAGGCCGTGCAAGACGGTAAGCAAGTTGCGGTGCTGGTGCCCACCACATTGCTCGTGCAACAACATATCGCCACTTTCAGCGGTCGGTATGCGCCATTCCCGGTGAAAGTTGCGGCTTTGTCGCGTTTTCAAACCGACAAGGAAGCCCAAGCTGTGTACGAAGGGCTCACCGATGGCACAACTGACATCGTGATTGGTACGCACCGCTTGCTTGGTGCCAATGTGCGATTCAAAGACTTAGGGCTTGTCATCGTTGACGAAGAGCAGCGATTCGGAGTCGAACACAAAGAGCACCTCAAAGCCTTGCGCACAAATGTTGACATGCTTTCCATGTCCGCCACACCCATTCCGCGAACACTTGAAATGGCTATCACCGGCATTCGAGAGATGTCCACAATTGCCACTCCGCCTGAGGAGCGACACCCGATTCTGACTTACGTCGGTGCTTACAACGACGCGCAGATTGCGGCGGCGGTTCGTCGCGAAATGCTTCGCGATGGTCAGGTCTTCTTCGTTCATAACCGCGTCGAATCAATTGAGCGCGTGGCAAGTCGGTTGCGTGAATTGGTTCCCGAAGCGCGCGTGGTGACGGCACACGGTCAAATGAATGAACATGTGCTCGAACAAATCATCGTCGACTTCTGGGAGAAGAAGTTCGATGTGTTGGTGAGCACGACCATCGTTGAATCAGGTCTGGATATTCCCAATGCGAACACGTTGATTGTCGATCGCGCCGACACTTTTGGGCTCTCGCAACTGCACCAGTTGCGTGGGCGCGTTGGCCGCGGCCGGGAACGCGCATATGCATATTTCATGTATCGACCAGATAAGCCTCTCACCGAGACTGCATATGACCGACTCGCAACCATTGCGCAACACACCGAACTTGGTGCCGGCATGAGTGTTGCGATGAAAGACCTGGAGATTCGTGGCGCCGGAAATTTGCTTGGCGCCCAGCAAAGTGGTCACATTGCCGAAGTCGGATTCGACTTGTATGTGCGGATGGTTGCTGAAGCCGTGGCGGACATGCGTCATGAGCCCACGGAACAAACACCGGCAGATGTGCGCATTGAGTTGCCCATCAATGCCCACATTCCACACGACTACATCGAACATGAGCGGTTGCGGTTGGAGGCGTATCAGCGTCTGGCTGCAGCTGCCACCCCACCTGCGTTGGAGGAAGTAGCCCAGGAACTTCTGGACCGGTATGGCTCAATGCCTGAGCCACTGACGCGGCTGATTGAGGTTGCTCGGCTGCGCATCTCACTAAGAGCACTCGAAGTGACCGAAGTCGTGATTGCCGGAGCAAATGTGCGGCTGAGCCCAGTGGATCTGCCCGAATCGCGGCAATTGCGACTCACTCGGCTCTACCCAGGCTCCTCACTTAAGCCCGTCACCCGTACGCTTCTCACGCCGGCGCCGCGAACCGCGAAAGTCGGAGGTGTGGTGCTGCGCGACCAGGAACTGCTCAGTTGGCTTGAGCAATTCATCTCGGCCGTGCTCGTCGCTCCGGCCCCAGTGAATCCAGAATCCGCTGGTGGCCGGTGAGCACCCCACACGCACACGTGCTTAGCCCAACCGGGCGCAGCAGCCTCATTGCGAGCAAGGAGAAACCCCTGTGAAGCGTCGTCTACCGCTGCTTGCGGCTGTCCTGCTCGTAGTTGGACTTGCCGGGTGTGGTTCGAACAAGCAAGCCGGTGCTGCAGCGATTGTTGGTGACCAGCGCGTCACAGAACAACAGCTCTCAAAGATGATTTCCGATGCGCAGGCAACTCAGCGTCGGTTGAAGAAGCCCATCACGCCAGCGGCACAGTCAAGTGCTTCAGCCTTGAATTGGAAAGTGCGCGAAATCTTGGTCGATGCCGCTGCCAAGAAAGTCAATGTTGACGCTACCAAAACTGAGGTGGAAAGCGTCCTGAACAAGGCATATGAGCAATACGGAAAAGACCAAGTGCTTGCTGAACTTGCTTCGAATGGATTTTCTGAAGCAGAGATTCCTGGCTACGCCCGTTTAACCGTGTTGCAAGAAAAGATTTCCACTCGGGTGCTTGGTGGGCAAACTGATCAGGCCGCGCAGGCTAAGGTGGCCGAATTTTGGCAGACCCTCAGTCGTAGCCTGAAAATTCAGATTGCACCGCGCTACGGCGTGTGGAATAACGACACCCTGTCTCTAGATCCGCCGAAGAGCAAGGTCGCAACTCCGGCTGGTAGCCCAAGCATCGGGCAGTGACCGCAGCACAATCGTGAGTGATTCAAAGCCGACACTTGCAAGTGGTGAGGGTGTTCGTGCGCTGATTGCGCTCATGGACACTCTCCGCTCGCCGGGTGGTTGCCCGTGGGATGCCGAACAAACCCATGAGTCACTGCTTGAGTATTTGCTTGAAGAAGCGTACGAAACCGTTGATGCAGTTCACGCCGGTGACCGCGCAGCGCTAAAAGAAGAACTTGGTGACGTTCTTCTGCAGGTGGTCTTTCACGCTCGCATTGCACAGGAACATGCAACCGATCCATTTGATGTTGACGATGTTGCGCGTGGGATTGTCGAGAAGTTGACGCGCCGCCATCCGCATGTGTTCGGCGATGCACAAACCCCAGCAGCCCATGAAGCGCAAGCCCGTTGGGAAGAACTCAAGGCAGCAGAGAAACAGCGTGCATCTGTCACTGATGGAGTGCCCGATTCAATGCCGGCATCGCTGTTGGCCGTGAAACTTTTGACGCGAGCACGGCGCAAAGACTCGACCGCTGCCGTGCCTTCCGTGGAATCTGAGGCTGCTGCTCGAACCGTGGAGCAACTCTTTGCTGATTCGTTAGGTGCACCGGATGTGCAAGTGCGTGTCGGTGAGTTACTCCTTGGCCTCATCGCAGCGGCGAATGCGGTGGGCGTTGACACAGAGACTGCGCTGCGCACTGCCGTGCGCGACTACCGCGCGAGATTGCGCGCCGCCGAAGGTGTTTCGGACTAACTCGATTTCATCAACCCGAGTCGAAGATGTGCGGCTCGAGCATGTGGGCCCATGCGCTGTTCTGCAGGAACATTGCGCAGCACTGTCGAAAGGCCTCGCACAGCCACACTCACTGACGTTTCTCTTAGCCACGATGTTGCAGCCACACTTGCTTCAACAATGGGCGCTAGACCCGGCGGTGCTTCGGGTAGGCCGAGAGCGTCTGCATAGAGCCGCTGCGCCCATAACGGCAACGTTGCAAATGCTGTGCTCGCAAGCAATGCCCACGCGCCACGCGCTGGCGTCAACCATTCGGCTCGCGGAGCCATGGGCGGCACCACCAACACTCGCGCGGCTGTGAGTGCATCAGCAGTGGCTCGCAAACCAGGCTTTTCCTGTTCAAAGTAATCAGCAATGGCTTGCGTTGAACCGAAGACATCGTTCGCATCCAAACCAACAACTGCCGCAGCAGCGCGCTGCTCATCCACGTATGTGTCGGCCGCTGAGTCACCAAAATCTGGGTGAGCGAGGCGGTGAACGTGAAGAAGTGAATCCACAAATCCTGCATGCACCCACAGCAGCAGGTGCGGTGCATCAACGCCGAGTTTTGCGTGCACTGAACGCACTCGCTCGCCAGCGTGCTGCACTTCGGCGGTGGTGCCAAATGTGGTGACGCCGATGTATTCCGCAGTGCGTGTGAGTCGACCCCAAGGGTCTTCGCGGTAGTCCGACCACTGCGCAACACCGGCCATCGCCTCGGGATGTAAAGCCTGCAGCAGTAGCGCCCGAATCCCGCCAAGCAGTGCAACCGGGTCGCTGTGAATGAGCCAACTCACGGAGTCGGGTCCGAAGAGGCCGGCGTCGGGTGTGGTCTCATCCGGAGTGCCGAATATGAACTGCGGCTCCGGAAGCATGCCCAGCCACACATCAAGCGGATTCCGGGGCAGTGGGCTCACGCGCTGAGCATCGCACTGCTGACCCGAAAGTGCAGGTTGGAGTGCGCGATGCGCGTTCTTCTCTGCCCATCAAGCGGCGATGTGCTGGCATTAGCCACACTGCGCCTTGGCTAGGCTTGGGCTTGCTCTGAGCAGTGGTGAACTCTCCACATGCTCGCCTGTTCGTCGCTAATCCATGGAGTCTTCTTATGCCCACTATTGCCAACGTTCTCGCTCGCGAAATTCTCGACTCCCGTGGTAACCCCACGGTTGAAGTTGAAGTGATGCTCGATGACGAAACGGTTGCTCGCGCTGCTGTGCCTTCTGGCGCGTCCACAGGTGCATTCGAAGCCGTTGAGGTGCGCGATGGTGGGAGCCGCTACCTTGGCAAGGGAGTGCGCAATGCCGTGCGGTTTGTGGAAGATGAGTTAGCGCCGGCAGTTCTCGGCTTCGATGCCGATGAGCAGCGGCTCATTGATGCCGCAATGTTGGCTGCGGATGGCACGGACAACAAGTCCAAGCTCGGCGCAAATGCAATTCTCGGCGTTTCACTGGCAGTTGCCAAAGCCGCAGCGGAGTCGGCTGGTCTGCCACTGTTTCGTTACGTGGGTGGACCCAACGCGCATGTGCTGCCCGTTCCGATGATGAACATTCTCAACGGTGGCGCACACGCAGACACCGGCGTTGACATTCAAGAATTCATGATTGCGCCGATTGGTGCTGACACTTTTGGTGAAGCATTGCAGTGGGGCGCGGAGATTTATCACTGTTTGAAGTCGGTGCTGAAGTCGCAAGGTTTGGCGACTGGTCTCGGTGACGAAGGCGGTTTTGCACCGGCATTGGCAAGTAACCGCGCTGCACTGGATTTGATTGCCACTGCTGTGGAGAAGGCCGGCTACAAACTTGGTTCGCAGATTGCGCTGGCACTCGATGTTGCTGCCACGGAGTTCCACGGTGACAACGGGTACACCTTCGAAGGCAAGACCCTCACGAGTGCGCAGATGATTGAGTACTACGCCGAGTTAGTTTCGGCGTACCCGTTGGTGAGCATCGAAGACCCGCTGGGCGAAAACGATTGGGATGGCTGGAAAGCCATGACTGACCGGCTTGGCGCAGCCGTGCAGATTGTTGGAGATGACTTGTTCGTTACGAATGTCTCGCGGTTGCAGCGTGGCATTGACACCGCGACCGCGAACGCGTTGCTGGTGAAGGTGAACCAAATCGGGTCACTCACTGAAACCCTTGATGCGGTTTCTCTCGCGCAACGCAATGGCTACCGTTGCATGATGAGTCACCGCTCTGGAGAGACAGAAGACACCACGATTGCTGACCTCGCGGTGGCAACGAACTGCGGTCAAATCAAGACTGGCGCACCAGCCCGTAGCGAGCGCGTTGCGAAGTACAACCAACTTCTGCGCATTGAAGAGCAGTTGGACGAAGCCGCGGTGTACGCCGGCGCGGCCGCATTCCCTCGGTTTGCTGCCCGCGTGTGAGGCGCTGCCATCTCACGATGTGCGCGACACTGAGCACATGACGAGCAAGACCGCTTCACGTTCCGCGCGAACTGCACCGGAACGCACCGCGGTCGGTCTGCTCTCCACGTCCATCGCCTTGCGACAAGCGGTGGTGTGGGCAATCTTGCTCATCGCAACCTTGCAGTTTGCTGGCCCGGTTCAAGCACTGGTTGCGCAACAACGGCAAGCCAGCGCACTTGAAGCCGAGGTCGCCCAGCGCAAGGCGGCGCTTGCGGAACTCAAGCAACGAAAGCAGCGCCTCAGCGATCCGCATTATGTGAAGGCGCTAGCGCGCGCACGACTGCATTTTGTGATGCCAGGTGAAACGGCCTACATCGTTGTTGATGCGCAACCCGAGAAGTCGGCAGATTTGCCGTGGGATAGCGCTGTTGTTGCCGCCGCCGCACAACAACCGTGGTGGGTCACGATGCATCACACGATGGCCCAGTCCAGCGCTGAGGTGAAGCCGTAAGGTCACTGAAGTCACAGCGCCTTAAATCTGGGCGTTATGTGCCTTCACTCTGGGGTTCGCCCGTCATGAGGGGTGCCTTCATCGGTAGCGTGGGTGTGTGAGTGACCGCATTGGCGACTCGGTGAGCCCGGAAGATTTGGCTGCAGTGAGTGCGCAACTTGGACGACCGGTGCGGGGAGTTGTCGGCGTCGCTCATCGGTGTGCGTGTGGTCTACCAGATGTGGTGAAGACCGCACCGCGTCTGCCTGATGGCACGCCCTTCCCCACGTTGTTTTACCTCACGTGCCCTCGAGCCACATCTGCCATCGGAACTTTGGAAGCGGATGGCGTGATGCGCGAGATGACTGAACGCTTGGCAAGCGATCCAGAATTGGCACAGGCATATGCGCGCGCGCACGAGATGTATGTGGCGCAACGTGAAGAGATGGAGTCAGTGGCCGAGATTGCCGGTGTCTCAGCCGGTGGCATGCCTGACCGAGTGAAGTGTCTGCACGTGCTCGTTGGACATGCACTCGCTGCAGGTGCAGGCGTAAACCCACTTGGCGATGATGCGCTCGAGCTGCTTGAGCGCATGCTGGGCACATTGGATTGCTGGGGCGGGGCTGGCCGATGCGTTGACGTTCACGATGAGGAAGAGGGGTAGCCGGCGATGACGCATGCACCGTCGGATGACACTTCTGCAGAGCGTGGCGTCGAAACCCTGCCGGAGCAAGGTGTGAGCGAGCCACGCACATCACGATTCGCGGCCATTGACTGCGGAACCAACTCGATTCGTTTACTCGTGATTGAGAAGTCCAGCGACTCGGTGGACGTCACGAACCTTGCTCGGGAATTGCGACTTGTGCGTCTTGGTGAAGGCGTGGATCGCACACATGAGTTTGCCCCTGCTGCCCTTGAACGCACATTTGCTGCGATTGATGAGTTTGCCGCCATCATTCACCACTTCGATGCCAGAGCCGTGCGCTTCGTGGCAACTTCCGCAACTCGCGATGTGACCAATCGTGAGCAATTTGCGGCAGGCATCCGGTCGCGATTGGGCTGCGACTTGACCGTGCTTGATGGTCATGAAGAAGCAGAGTTGTCGTTCACCGGTGCAGTGGCCTATGCGCGTGCCGAGCACCCCGGACCGTTTTTGGTGATTGACATTGGCGGCGGTTCCACGGAATTTGTCATGGGCACCAGCGGCGTGGAGTATGCGACGAGTGTGGACATTGGTTGCGTGCGCATGACGGAACGTCACATCCACACCGCACCTGCCACAGCCTCAGCCATCGCGGCTGCCCAGGTGGACATCGATGCTGCCATTGCGCAGGCACTTGCGGTGGTGCCGGCCCCGCGGGCACTCACGCTCGTTGGGGTAGCCGGCACTGTGACGACGGTGGCGGCAATTGCCCTTGGGCTACAACGCTACGACTCGGCTCTTGTGGATGGTGCGGTCATCACCGCTGAGCAGGTCGCTCAGGTGAGTGACGATCTGCTTTCGATGACTCGCGATGAGCGGCTCACGCTGCCCGGCGTGGAAGAGGGGCGCGCGGATGTGATTGCGGCGGGGTCGTTGATTCTGCGGCGGATTCTGGATTTGACCGGGGCTGACCACCTCGTTGTGAGCGAACATGACATCTTGGATGCGACGGCCTGGCGGTTGGCCGACGAGACCGTGTGGTGAGCCAACCCGGTTCATGTCAGTCAGGTTGCCAGCGGTGGCAGACTTCGCCTACTGCTGACACACTCGCCCCCATAGCCCAGCGGTAGAGGCAAGCGACTTAAACTCGCTCAAGCGTGGGTTCGAATCCCCCTGGGGGCACCGCGGGCCCGAGAACAACGGAGGCTGCGCACGATGGCTAGCAACAACCCAATTCTCAACCGCATGACGGCGACTGCTTCACGCACAGATATTGCTTCTGAGGTCGCCGCACTGAAGGAGCAGTTCGCAGCGCCTTCGCGCGCGGGCGTAGCCGACCGGATGACCATTGACGATGTGGTTGCCAAGACCGCCGTCATGTTCGTGGTCTTGCTTGTTGCTGGTGCTTACTCGTGGTTCCGCCCAAGTTTGATGCTCATGCTCGTTGGTGGCGGACTGGGATTTGTGCTCGCACTTGTCAACACATTCAAACGCAATGTCAGCCCCGCGCTAGTGCTCGCCTACGCCGCTTGCCAAGGGCTTTTCGTGGGCGGCATTTCTAGGCTTTACGAAGCTCAGTACCAAGGCATTGTGAGCAAGGCGGTGCTGGGAACCCTCATCACGTTTGCTGTGATGCTGTTCCTTTACTCGGCCAAAATCATCCGCGTTAACGGCACAACGATGAAAATCTTCATCATCGCCATGGTTTCTTATGTTGCGCTTGGTCTGATTTCCTGGATTGCCACGATGTTCAACCCATCGCTTGGTGGTGGCTATGGCTTCTTCGGCACCCAGTTTGGTTTGCTGCTCTGTCTCGCTGGTGTTGGCTTGGCCGCGTTCTCACTGGTGATGGACTTTGAGTCGGTGCAACAGGCCATTGCCTACGGCACTCCACGCCGGGAAGCATGGCGCGCATCGTTCGGCCTTGTGGTGACGCTTGTGTGGCTCTACCTCGAACTGCTGCGCTTGCTTGCCATCATTGCCCGCAACCGCGACTGACAAACCACGCCCACTAGCGTGTCCGCGTGGATTTTGCAGACAGCGTTCTTGACCTCATTGGGAACACACCGCTCGTTCGCCTGAAGCGTGTGACAGAGGGCATTTCGGCGACAGTGCTCGCGAAAGTTGAGTACCTCAACCCCGGCGGTTCAGCCAAAGACCGCATTGCTGTGGCCATGGTTGATGCGGCTGAACAAGCCGGTCTACTCAAACCCGGCGGCACGATTGTTGAGCCCACGAGTGGCAACACTGGTGTGGGCTTAGCGCTCGTTGCACAGGAGCGTGGCTATCAGTGTGTGTTTGTGTGCCCAGACAAAGTGAGCGCTGACAAAATCAATGTTCTCAAGGCGTATGGCGCTCGCGTTGAGGTGTGTCCGACGGCAGTTGAGCCCGATGATCCGCGTTCTTATTACTCAGTGAGCGACCGATTGGCGCGCGAAATTCCGGGAGCGTGGAAGCCCGATCAGTACTCCAACCCGAACAATCCGCGGTCACACTATGAAACAACTGGTCCGGAAATCTGGCGGCAAACTGATGGTCGCGTCACTCACTATGTTGCAGGTGCGGGCACTGGCGGCACCATCATTGGCGTGGGGCGCTATCTCAAAGAGCAGTCCAATAATGCTGTGCGTGTGATTGCGGCTGATCCCGAAGGTTCGGTGTATTCCGGTGGCACCGGGCGTCCGTATTTGGTTGAAGGCGTTGGCGAAGATTTCTGGCCAGCGAACTACGACCCCGAACTTGTTGATGACGTCATTGCAGTCAGCGACGCTGAGTCCTTTGCCATGACGCGGCGTTTGGCTCGCGAAGAGGGGCTGCTCGTCGGTGGCTCCTGCGGGATGGCCGTTGTTGCGGCACTGCGCGTCGCGGCCGCATGTGGGCCGGATGATGTCGTTGTTGTGGTGCTGCCGGATAGTGGCCGCGGATATCTGGGCAAAGTGTTCAGCGATGAGTGGATGCAGCGGTATGGCTTCGCAACGGATTCCACGCCGATGCCAGATGACGCGGCGAGCGTGGGTC
>RGCY01000220.1 GCA_009918865.1 Actinomycetota bacterium | reverse complement strand
ATGACTTGGATGATTTCGCTGGGGTGTTGGACCTTCGCGATTGGCAGATTTCCGATGCTGGAGGTGTTCGGGATGCCGATGCCGAGCATCGTGATGCGGCTGCAAATCTGCGGGACGAACTCATCGATGCAGTACTAACCGTCGTGGACGATGAATCTGCTGTCGCACAGCGGATGTCTGGGATGGAACCCAATGCAACACGATTGCGAGCCCTTGTTGCGCAAGCATTCCGATCAGGTCAGTTCGTGCCCTCTATGGCAGTTAAAGCAACGGAACCAATGATTGGCATTGAGGTGCTCGCGGATGTTCTGCGTGGTGAGTAGCTGCTGGCGAGCGTTACTGACCAATGACGCGTTGCCATGCCTGCGCGACTAACTCGCGTGTGGTTTCAAGCAACGCCGGCATGGTGCGCGTGCGCGCGACAATCGGCATGAAGTTGGCGTCCCCATTCCAGCGCGGCACCACATGTTGATGCAGGTGCGCAGCGATGCCAGCGCCGGCGGCGGAGCCTTGATTCATTCCGATGTTAAAGCCAGGTGCATTCGACACAAGTCGCAGTGCTTTCATCGCCGTTTGTGTGAAGTCCGAGAACTCAGCGGTTTCGGCGTCACTGAGATCTGTGTAGTCAGGAATGTGGCGCAATGGGCAAATGAGTAAGTGACCACTGGTGTAGGGGTAGAGGTTGAGCACTGCGTATGTGTGCTCTCCTCGCGCGACGATGAGTCCCTCAACATCATCACCTTGCGGAACCTTGCAAAACGGGCACGGCACATCGTTGGTTGCAGTGGGCCGGTTTTCGCCGCGCAAATAAGGCATGCGGTGAGGAGTCCACAACCGCTGCCACATATCCGCGAGCCCAGGGTCGTCCACACCGGCAATCTGCCCGGGAGTGAACTCCTCATCGCTCGTCATAGCGGCTTCACACCTGCGCGCGCGAGTCGACCAGCGTGGCGATGTAGGCAATTGCCTCAGCAATCGGAACTCCATTGCGCTGACTACCGTCGCGGAATCTAAACGACACCGCACCAGCAGCCCGGTCTTCTTCGCCCGCGATAAGCATCACCGGAATCTTCTGCTTTTGCGCGGTGCGGATCTTTTTTTGCATCCGGTCATCACTCGTGTCAACCTCAACGCGAAGTCCCCGTGCACGCATTTGCTCAGCAACATCGAGTAGGTAGTCGTCGAACTCCGCCGCAACCGGAATTCCCACGGCCTGCACCGGTGCGAGCCACGGAGGGAATGCACCTGCGTAGTGCTCAGTGAGAACTGCAAAAAAACGTTCAATGGAACCAAATAGCGCGCGGTGAATCATGATGGGGCGTTGACGCGTGCCGTCAGATGCTTGATATTCAAGTTCAAATCGCTGGGGCAGTTGGAAGTCCAATTGGATGGTTGACATCTGCCATGAGCGACCAATCGCATCACGCGCTTGCACAGAAATCTTCGGCCCATAGAACGCCGCACCACCTGGGTCGGGCACAAGTTCCAGCCCTGATGCCGCTGCTGCTTCTGCAAGTGCAGCGGTGGCGGCATCCCAATCCTCGTCGGTTCCGACGGACTTTTCAGGGTTTCGGGTGGAGAGTTCAAGGAAGAAGTCGTCCAAGCCGTAGTCGCGCAACAAATCGAGCACAAACGACAGCAGCGACTTCAACTCATCTTGCATTTGTTCACGCGTGCAATAGATGTGTGCATCATTCATGTGTAAGCAACGCACACGCATCAAACCAAACAATTCACCACTTTGTTCGTAGCGATAACATGTGCCATACTCAGCTATACGAAACGGCAAATCTTTATAACTTTTAGGTTCCGCATCAAATATTTTATGGTGATGCGGACAGTTCATTGCCCTTAAATAATATTTTGTGCCATCAAGCTCCATTGGTGGAAA
>RGCY01000219.1 GCA_009918865.1 Actinomycetota bacterium | reverse complement strand
TACGGTCAGCGCCAACCTTGGTGACGACCGCGTCTGTGATGCCTGCTTCTGCTGCAGCCGCGCGGCCTTCTTCCACGCTTGCAACTGTCTTCACCTGAAACTGCGAGCCACCTTTGAAGTCAAGCCCAAGGTTCAAACCTTTGGTCAGCAAACCGGCAAGCGCGACCACGATGATGAGTCCACTGAGGGCGTACCAAGTCTTGCGGCGACCAACAAAGTCGAAACTAACCTCACCGCGGTAGAGCCGCGATGCAATGGAACGGCTGGCCATCATTACTCCTGGATGCTCGTGCCAGCGGCTGCTGGCGTGGGTCGGGGCGCCACTCCAAGGCGCTCAGGGTTCAAACCGGTCATCTTGCTGCCGCGAGCGAACCAGTTGCTGCGCACAGCAAACTCAACCAGCGGTCGCGTGAAGAAGAACGCCACAAAAATGTCGATGACAGTTGTTAGCCCAAGCGTGAACGCGAAGCCGCGAACACCGCCCACTGAAAGGAAATAGAGGACGACTGCGGCAAGCAGCGAGACGCCGTCGGCTGCAAGGATGGTGCGTCGCGCCCGGTTCCAACCACTCGTGGCGGCGGATTTGATTGACCGACCTTCACGCACTTCGTCACGTAGACGTTCGAAGTAGACGATGAAGGAGTCGGCTGTGACACCAATGGCCACAATCAAACCTGCAACACCTGCAAGGGTGAGCGCCAAGCCAAGCTGGTTACCGAGCAAGACCACAGCGAAGTAGGTGATGCCGCCCGCGAGACCAAGTGATGCCAAGGCAATCAAGCCCAATGCGCGGTAGTAAATCAACAAGTAGAGCGCCACGATGATCAGACCAATGAGTCCGGCCAACACACCGCCCTTGAGCTGATCATTACCCAGGCTCGGCGAGAGTTGGCTAGAACTCGCAACATCTAAGGAAATCGGCAGGGCGCCGTACTTCAGGACATTTGCAAGGTCGGTGGCCGTCTTTTGCGTGAAGTTTCCGCTGATGACCGCGCGCCCACCAAGAATGGCTTCGTTCACCGAAGGCGCTGAGAACACCATTCCATCAAGGACGATGCCAAGTTGGTTCTTCGGTGCTGCGTTCTTGGTGATTTCGCTGGTGACTGTTGCGAAATCGGTCGCACCCTTGCCGTTGAGGGTTAGTGCAACCTGCCACGACCCAACACCTTGGGTTGGCAACTCAGGCGCGGCCTTGGAAATTTGTGTTCCGAGCACGCGAGCCGGTGCCAGGACGAATTTCTGTGCACCTTCGCGGTCGCAGGTGGCGACATATTTGGTTGGGTCCACCGGAACTCCACCAACGAGTGCACCCTTTGCAGTGCAGTCGATGTTCGCGTACTGCGCACGGAAGGCGGCATCGTCGGTGGCAGATTGCACTGGCGGAAGCACAGCCGGCGTTGTCGGAGCCGGGCTCGCAGTGCCGGTTCCCGGCTTGACCGTGGCCCGGATGCCGCTCGCGGCATCAAGCACAGGGCGGAAGTCCAGTTTCGCTGTCGACTTCAAACTGTCGATGACATCACTATTTGTCTTGCCAGGGATGGAGACGATGATGGTGGAGTTTGCACCCTGACCCTGCACGCTCACTTCGGCTTCAGAAACACCGAATGCGTTAACACGCTGGCGAATGATGGACACCGCTTGCTTCATTGCGCTATCGGTGACCTTTTGCCCTTCAACTTGCTTAGGGGTCAAGATGACCTGCGTGCCACCACGAAGATCTAGACCAAGGCGCGGCGTGCTACTTCCGCCAGGCCAAAAAGTCCACACCCCCATCAGCACTGTGAGCAGGGAAAAGTAAGCCAAGACACGACCGGCTCGGTAGGCGGTGGTCACGCTCGCCATGGTGGGCACTCCTCAAGTCGACGACCCGGAACTGTGAAGCCGGGACAGTCGGCGCCCGTGCGGCGCCACAAACCCCGAAGTATCGCGTATGAACCCACAGCCGGCAC
>RGCY01000218.1 GCA_009918865.1 Actinomycetota bacterium | reverse complement strand
GGTCGTGATGCTCGGCGCGCCGAGCGAGCGCGAGCAGGTGCGTGCGGCGATGCCCGCGGTCGGCGCGATCGACCTGTGCGGCGCGATGCCGCTGGGCGCGTGGCTCGCGTGTCTGCAGGACGCCGCGGCGGTCGTGGCCAACGATTCCGCGGCGGTGCACGCGGCGGCGGCGTTCGGCCGGCCGCTCGTGGGCATCTACGGGGCCACCGATCCGCGCGCGGTCGGGCCGTTCCAGCGATCCGAGTCGGTGGTGGCGCCGCCCGGCGTCGCGCCGAGCGATCCGCACGCCTACCGCGACGACCGCCTCGTGCAGCGCATGCAGCTGATCCCGGTCGAGGCGGTCGAGCGTCGCCTCGCCGAGGAGCTCGCGCGGGGTGCCCGATGGTGAGCGCGCTGCCGCGCATCGTGCTCGCGAGCCGCTCGCCGCGGCGAATCGAGATCCTGCGCAGGGAAGGCGTGCGCTTCGAGAGCATCGAGGCGTCGATCGACGATGCGGCCACGCCGCCGCCGGGCGACCCGCAGCAGGTGGCGATGTCGCTCGCGCTCGCGAAGGCCCGCAGCGTGGCCGGTGCGCACGCGCGCGCCTGCGAGGGCGCGTTCGTCGTCGGTGCCGACACGATCTGCCGTCACGGCGACGCGTCGGTCGGCAAGGCCGAGACGCCACAGGAAGCGCGGCGCATCCTGCGCGCGATGATGGATGGCGAGCATCGCGTGGTGACCGGCGTCGCGGTGGTTCGCGACGGCGTGGCGCGCGCCTTCGTGGACGAGGCCGTCGTGCGACTGGAAGACCCTGGCGAGGCCGAGATCGCCGCGTACCTCGACGGCGGCGTCTGGCGCGGCAAGGCGGGTGCGTACGACATCACCGAGCGCAGGCGCGCGGGCTGGATCGTGCACTGCCGCGGGGACGAGGACACCGTCGGCGGGCTGCCGTGGCGGCGGCTGCGCGAGGCGCTGGAGGCCTGGCGATGAGCGGGCCGTTGCCGGCATGGCTCGCGCCGGTCGCGTGGCCCGCGTCGCTCGCCTACGGGTTCGGGCTTCGGCTGCGCGAGGCGGCGCTCGCGCGTGGCGCGGCGTGGCAGGCCCCCCGGGCGGTGATCAGCGTGGGCAACGTCTCCGCGGGCGGAACCGGCAAGTCGCCGATGGTGCGCTGGCTGTGCGCCGAACTTCGCGCGATGGGCCGCTCGCCCGCGGTCGTGATGCGCGGGCATCGCGGTGGCGAGCGTTCCGACGAGGCACTCGAGCACCGCATGGAGATGCCCGAGGTTCCCGTCGCCGTCGGCGCGGATCGGCGCGCCGCGATCGATCGGCTGCTCGCGAACGACCCGAAGGTCGACGCGCTCGTGCTCGACGACGGCTTCCAGCATCGCCGCGTCGCGCGCGATCTCGACCTGGTGCTCGTCGACGCGATGCGGCCGGCGATCGATGGGGCGCTCCTGCCGCTCGGATGGCTTCGGGAACCTGCCAGCGGCCTGCGACGTGCCGACGCCGTCGTGGTGACGCGGGCCCATGGCGTCGATGCCGCGCTGGCCGCGCGCATCGAGCGGCTGCACGGGCGCCCGCCCCTGGCGTGGTCGCACCATGCGTGGCGGGGCGTGCGCGTCCGTTCGGGTCTTCACGAGGCGCGATGCGGTCTCGAATGGTTTCGTGGTCGGCGCGTCGCGGTCTGGGCCGGCATCGGCAATCGCGCGGCCTTCGTGGCGCAGGTGCGCGAGGCCGGCGCGCAGGTCGTCGACGAGCCGCACCTCGCCGATCACGAGGGCTATGCCCCGGGCACGCTGTCGCGACTCGTCGAGCGGTGCCGTCGACTCGACGCGTCGGACGTCGTGTGCACGGGCAAGGACTGGGCCAAGCTCGAGGCGCTCGATTGCCCGCACGGACTGCGCTTCGCCTGGCCCGAACTGCACCTGGCGATCGATGCGGGCGAGGGTGCGCTGCGCACGCTGCTCGCCG
>RGCY01000217.1 GCA_009918865.1 Actinomycetota bacterium | reverse complement strand
TTGCTTCAGGTGCTGTCCTGGGGCACTATGACCCCGCCGGGGGTCCGGCAGAAAGGTTTGGAGAACATGAAACAGATCAGTACGGGTGCTGGCCTGGTGGCCCTCAGTGTTGGCATGGTTGCAACCGCATTTATCGCAACGCATCGTGGGAGCGGTGACGCGTATGCGCAAGGTACGGGAACCGAGCGACGGGTTGTGAGTGCGGGAGTGTTGGAGAGTTATGGCGCAATCACTGCGTACCGGGTTTGGTCCGACAACGCGATTGACTTGCGCACACTTGCGTATCAAGAGGTGTTCTCAAGTCGAAACAACCTAGAGCGGTACACGTACTTGCAAACTACCGTCGACGCGGAGGGGCCGTCGGCGGGACAGGCTTCGCCTTGGCGGACCTTTGACAACGGCACGACCGGCTTCCGCCCACTCACCGATGTGGACATGAGTGGCGAAACCGACGCTGGTGACATTTCGCAGGTGCTGCTCGACTTCAACACGCGCTCCGACGACCTGCCGCCGCCGCCCATCGACTGCACGATCAACGCGCCGAGATGAGTCGATCAGTGCAATGGCGCCTCAAAGTTCAAGGGAGTCAATCATGAAGCAAGTCAGTACGGGCGCCGGACTCGTAGCTCTCGGGTTCTGCATTCTTGCGTCGACCATTGTGTTCACACAACGTGAGCGGGGTGAGGCATTCGCTGCGGCGACGCCAGTCATCACCGGTGGTGATAAACATGCCACGTTTTTGAATGCCGATCGAAAATTTCCAAATCGGGAGTACGAGCTCGCATCCTGCATCACATCGACAGCGCCTTGGTTCGATCCGACCCCGCGACCATTCGTGGGGTGTGGAGCGTTGAACGGCATTCCATCTCCTCCGGGAGATTCGTACACCGGTGCTGACCTGAATGGCGATGGTGAGCAGGAGTACTTTCGGCAGGTCGGTGTCGAAATCGTGGTGGATGGCGCCGTCGTGACGCCATCTGTATCTGTGATCGCTCGTTCGATTGTGAACTTGACAAATCATTCGGCGGAGGAAGTACTCGTGAGCGTTGCCCAGGCCAACTCGGCGTGGGGTGAGCTCGCTTTGCAGCAAAATCCCGATGCGACATGGGCCGCTGCATGGATCGACGGATTTCGAGACATGGATGGGGACGCAGACAAGGATGCCTTTGTGCACATATGGTCAATGACTTCCTCGGGTGATAGTCATGACACATTCTTTTGGATTGAAAACACAGGCTTTCAGCACTCGATGCCGCTGGATGGCGATCTTGACCGTGACGGACACGTCAACAACGCTGATCTGAGCCTTCTGCTTCTCAACTTTACTGAATGAGGGCTGGCAACAGTCATTTTGATCATTGAACTGCCGCTTCCGCAGGAAGAGCTGCCACTTATGTCAAACCTAAAGAATGGCTTTCTCTCTGTATCCGTGTCCCTGTGCCGGCTGAAACTTTTTGCCGCCACAGGCGTGCTGTCCACCCTTGCGACGGCCAGTCCGCCGTGTCCAGCGGACTTCGATGGTGATGGCGCCGTAACCGGTGCAGACATCAGCCTTGCGCTCATGGACTTCGGCGCTTGCGGATCGGGCCTGACGTGTCCGGCAGATTTGGACGGCGACGCGGAAGTCACGGCGGCTGATATCAGCCTTCTGCTGATGGACTTCGGTGAGTGCCCGACCTGGTACTCGGTGATCGAGCAGGCGCCGAATCCAGCCGTGGTTTGGGATGCAGCGCTGCGTGCCGCAATCGTTGCTACCGGCAAGCCCTGGCGCGTGCGTGACAACGGCACGGGGATCGAGATGGTGCTGATTCCACCCGGCACTTTCAACATGGGATGCAGTGCTTCGGTTGGGTACCAATGCGCTGGCGATGAAGCCCCGACGCATCAAGTCACATTGACGAGTGGCTTTTACTTGGGTCGTACCGAGGTGACGCAAGCGCAGTGGGTGGCCAAGATGGGCAG
>RGCY01000216.1 GCA_009918865.1 Actinomycetota bacterium | reverse complement strand
GTCGAGTGGCACTACAAGAGTCCGAATGATGAACAATTGACACTCGCGCTCGCCGAAATCGAGGCTGCTGATGCGTAACGCGTTCATTGACGAGCTGATTGCATTGGCGGAGACAAACCCGCAGATCGCGCTAGTGGTGGGAGATTTGGGATTCGGTGTTGTCGAACCATTCGCTGCGCGGTTCCCAAAGCGCTTCTTCAATGCGGGCGTTGCCGAGCAGAGCATGATGGGCCTATGTGCGGGCCTTGCATCGGAGGGATTTCACGTTTTTGCATACTCCATCGCCAACTTTCCCACGTTTCGGTGTGCAGAGCAGATTCGAAACGACGTTGACTATCACTGCTTGCCAGTGACAGTGGTTTCGGTCGGTGGCGGTTTGGCTTATGGCAATCTCGGATACTCGCATCATGCGATTCAGGACTACGCACTCATTCGATCGATGCCGAATATGTTGATTGCTGCACCAGGAGATCCGATGGAGGTTCGCGCTTGCATGCGATACCTCGTTCGTAATCCGCAGCCAAGTTACCTGCGGCTTGGTAAGTCGGGTGAGCCGATCGTTCATGCCAATGTGCCAACGGTTGCGCCGGGAGTGCTTGTGCCAATTCGGCGAGGCTCCAGCTTGGAAACATTCATTTCGACGGGTGCGGTTCTGCCACTGGTTCGCGCGACGATTGACACGAGTGCATCGCGCTTGCACTGGTCTCACTACTCGATGCCGCTCTGGGGCATGTCCACAAAGCAACTCGTCCCGGGTCAATTATCGCAATTTCAACGCATTCTGACCGTGGAGGACCACCTCTGTGACGGTGGTTTCGGCAGTTGGATGCTCGAGACGTCGCTGAATCACCCCGAAGTCATGCGCCGCCTGGGGGTTCGAGCACTTGATCCGAAAGTTTGTGGACTTGTGGGGCAGCAAGCGGCGCTGAATGTGGTTGGAGGGTTGTCGCCTGTTGCGCTTGCGACCTGAGTGGTAGCGAATCAACCTGCTGCGACGCTATCGCGCCCGCAACCAACGAACCGTCCGCTGGATCGAGATGTCCAGCCCCATAGGATCAGGAAGATCGAAAGCCTGCCTTGCTTTGCTGATATTGGGCACATAACGCTCAGTGGGTCTTCCCAATGTTGGGGCCTGCGCTACGACGACGTCTTGAGGGCCGCCGCAAGTGGCTGCGACACGACGTGCGAGGTCTGCGATCGAAATCGACTCGGCCCCGCCCACGTTATACGCACATCCGGAACTTCCTGAAATGAGGATCGTCCACAACCACGCTGCTAAATCTGTCGCATGCATGTAGCTGCGTATGGCTGATCCATCTCCACGTACGTGAATGGGCTGCCCAGATAGTGCATCGCGTATGAAATTACCGATAGCGAATTGCCTATCGAGTGGCAAGTAGGGGCCGACAAATGCGAAGCAACGTGCGACGGTTGCCTTGAACGAACCATGCGATGCATGAGCCATGGTCAACCATTCCGCGGCGCGCTTCCCTTCCGCGTATGCAGCATGCGGCGATAGGGTCGATGGCCCGCCTGAGTATGTTTCGCTGATTCGCTCCATATCAGAGGGCTGCGGCCCGTAAACCGCGCCTGAACTCAACAGAAGCAGCATGCCGGTTTGAGTACGAGTTGCGAGTTCAAGCACACGCTCCGTTCCCCGGACACAGGTATCAAATGTCACCAACGGCGAAGGCGTGGAGGCGACATCAGTTGCTGCGTGTACCAGAACGTCAAAACAATCCGGCGTTTCAAATGAGCGAACATCCCCAATCAAGCCGGACAATCTCTTGCCAGCCCTTGAAATGTCAGAAATCTCATCCAGTCTAGATAAACTGCGCGTCAGAACCGTGACATGACAGTTCAATCCCAATGCGCGATCACCCGTGAACAATGTACTTCGGATGTAGATTGTCAAGGATGTCAACCGATTCCTACTTCTCCTCCTAAATATCTAACACAAGATGTAAGAGGCGAGAATG
>RGCY01000215.1 GCA_009918865.1 Actinomycetota bacterium | reverse complement strand
GTCGTGATGAGTTCATCACGTAGCGGATGATTGAACAAGCGTGTTCCAAACTTGTCCTGCATCACCGGCGGAAAGTAACTCGGGAGCACATCGCGAATACCCGCCGCGGTTGACGTTCGCGCCTGGGTGAGTTGCTCATTCAAGTGCAGTTTGGCGTAAGCGAGGAGCACACTCAGTTCCGGAGACGTGAGGCCTTGCCCCTCAGATTCCAAGCGTTCGAGTTCGGCATCCGTGGGCAGAAATTCAAGTGCGCGAACAAGCAGACCACCTGCCTCAAGTTCATCGATGAAGCGTCGGTGGGCACCAATGAGTTGGGACGCACGGGCTCGAGCGTTGCCAAGAACTACATTTTGCAGATAGTTGTCGCGGAGCACTGCAGCAGCGACCTCGTCGGTCATGTTCGAGAGCAATGCATCTCGTTCCGCAAGGCTCAATTCACCACCGCGTACGAGTGGGTCAAAGAAAATCTTTATGTTCACTTCATGGTCACTGGTATCTACTCCGGCAGAGTTGTCCACTGCATCAGTGTTCAGCTTTACGCCAGCGCGGGCCGCTTCCACTCGCCCCAACTGAGTGAAGCCAAGATTGCCCCCTTCACCAACCACCTTGCATCGCAACTGTGACCCATCGACTCTGATGCTGTCATTGGCTTTATCCCCGACGTCGGCATGGCTTTCAGAATGTGCTTTGACATACGTCCCAATGCCGCCATTCCAGAACAAATCCACTGGCGCTTTCAAAATCAAGTTGATGAGATCAGTCGGCGTTAGTTCGGTCGCCGAGCCGTCAATGCCAAGCGCAACCGCCATCTCGGGAGAGATGGCAATTGACTTAGCATCGCGAGGGAATACTCCACCGCCAGCGCTGATGAGAGCACTGTTGTAGTCCGCCCACGACGATCTCGGAAGTGCGAACATTCGCACTCGCTCAGCATACGACGAGGCCGCATCTGGATTTGGGTCCACAAAAATGTGCCGGTGGTCGAATGCAGCCACTAGTCGGATGTGCTCACTGCACAACATGCCGTTGCCAAAAACATCGCCGCTCATGTCACCGACACCAATGGCGGTGAAGTCCTGTTGCTGAGTGTTGATTCCGAGTTCACGGAAATGCCGCTTGACAGACTCCCATGCGCCTTTGGCGGTGATTCCCATGGCCTTGTGGTCATAACCCGCTGAACCGCCAGATGCGAAGGCATCTGCAAGCCAGAACCCGTACTCGGCACTGATGCCGTTCGCGATGTCGGAGAATGTTGCAGTGCCCTTATCTGCCGCAACAACTAGATAAGGGTCATCTTCGTCGTAACGCACAACGTTTGGTGCAGGCACGACGGTGCCATCCACGATGGTGTCAGTGAGATCAAGCATGCCTCGAATGAATGTTCGGTAGCACTCGATGCCTTGTTCCATCCGCGCATCGGCGGTGGCGTGGGGATGCTGGACAACGAAGCCGCCCTTGGCGCCTACGGGCACGATGACCGTGTTCTTGACCATTTGCGCTTTGACCAGCCCGAGCACCTCTGTGCGCACATCATCACGGCGATCAGACCAGCGCAAACCACCACGTGCAACCTTGCCGAAGCGAAGATGCACACCTTCGACTTGCGGAGAGCACACCCACATTTCAAACAACGGTAGTGGCGAAGGCAGCAGCGACCCAAGTCGTTGAGAATCAAACTTGAAAGAGAGATAAGGGCGATTGAAACCCTCAATGCTCATGACATAGGCGTTTGTGCGCACTGTGGCATTCACGAGAGTCACCATGCCGCGCAAGATGCGATACGCATCCAAACTTACGACACGATCAAGTTCCTGCTCAAGTTGTGCATTAATTACCGCAGAATGCGCGGCTCTGTCTTCAGCGAAAGTGGGGTCGAACTTCACCGCGAACAATGAAACGAGGCCACGAGCGATGACAGCGTGGTCGAGGATGATTTCTTCAAGGTATCGCATTGAAAAACTAAGTGTGGTCTGGCGCAAAT